>JANLZY010000223.1:0-1601 GCA_031359365.1 Methylotenera sp.
TAAACACATCAGGTTGCTTTTTAAACTGCATATCAGGATGGCCTATTACAATCGTTGGCGCTTCGCAATCTGGCGGCAAATGCGCATTAAACGTGCTGACCCATAACAATGCATCGCAATTCGTTAATCGGCGCTTAGTAGAAAAGTGATAAGCGTCATACTCAGAATGACCATTGACGAAGCGATTTCTAGTAGGGTAGCCCGATAGCCAAGTACTCGTGTTGTTAACGCTAGAATCGCCATCGCCAGAGTTGAGTGGTAAGCCAGCAACGCGATTGGTTTCATTGAGTTTAGCAATGAGCTGGGTAATACTTTGCACCGTAAGTTCAGCTTGTGGAAATTTTAAAGCGCTAGCCGACCAAACCACTACGCCATATTGCGCGGCTTTTAATTTTTCTAAAATCAGCTTAAGTGAAGCGATTGTTACACCGCCAATCATGTCACTATCAGGTTTTTTATTCAGCGGATTCTTATCATTCATGAGCGCATTCAATGCATTCATGATTTCAGGTAACTTTACAGTTTCTTCAGCAAGACCTAAATACATGACTTCAGGTTTAGGCTTATTGAATAATGTGTCGGTATTTAATACTAGTTTCTCAAAAAAGCGTGGATAGCTGCTGATAATGTCATTGCCAATCGCCAAAATTACATCCGCACGGTTTTTAATCTCAGTAAGCGTCGTTGTTTGCCAGCCGCCATTTTGCATGGCCAAAGTGTTGCGCACAGTGCCTTCGGAGTGCATATGGTCAAGTGTTGCGCTGGCCTTTTCTGCTAAACGCATGACTGCCCGCAAGCCTTGCACCTCAGTACCAAGACCAGCAAATAATGGATGATTCGCTTTACTTAGAATGCTAGCTGCAGCTTGAATTGCGCCGTTTAAATCGGTAGGTTTGCCAGCCACACTTGGCGTTGCAGCTTTACCAGTAAAAGCCTTCTCAAAGAAGCTAATACTTTTTGTGCAAGCATTTTTAATACTCAACGGATAAGTTGAATTTAACATCAAATCATCACATAGCAAACCACAAGCAGGGCAGCAATGCGTTATTGGTAAAGTTGTGTTGATTGATTGTTTCATTAACTATCATTCTGCCACATTGTTACAAAATTGAAACAACAATTAAGCATGTAAATGTAAGTTTGTTTTTAAAGTGATGAGACGAAAGTTCACTGCTACTTTCCCTACTTGGCTAGCGTATGGCTCGCTCGCCTAAAGTCCGCCGTATGTATCGCTCAAAAATTTATCAATCCACATAAGCCAAAACGTTATCTAGACCACCGCCCCAATCTGCTGGATAAATTCCTTGATCAACCAAGTTGTGAAATGTTGAATAAGGCCAATCTTTCACATGATTAACAATGCCATGCTTGACGGGATTGATATGAACATAATCTATATGCGCTAGATAATCAGCCTCATTTTTAATTAAATGCTCCCAATACCGCCGTTGCCAAATAGCACGCTCACCCCTTTTAACTCTAACATCAGAACGCCGCTCATCTTTAGGCATAGCCTTTGAGAGTCCAGATTTAATTAAACGCCAACGCGTAGCAAAATCGGCATCATCGATAGGCAGTTCAATCACGCAATGCATATGTTC
>JANLZY010000024.1:0-5742 GCA_031359365.1 Methylotenera sp.
CAGGGAACGGTTCGAAGGGTTGATGGTATTGATGGTGTGAGTTTGGCTACACCAATGATTGTTTGCAACGAGGAGTATAGATTTGTCATCGCTGAACAATTACGGTTGATGAATAAGGAGGGGGTGATTGTGCTTGAGCCAGTCGGGCGAAACACAGCACCTGCACTAACTCTTGCGGCGCTTGAAGCGGCTAGAGCTGGTGATGACCCAATATTGCTGGTCATGCCAGCAGACCACGTCGTTATTGATAGATTGGCGTTTCATAATGCCGTTCGTGAAGGAGCGGCTCTTGCCGCTAAAGGCATGGTTGTGACGTTTGGTATTACGCCAGATTGCCCAGAAACAGGTTACGGATATATTCAGGCTGGCGCTAAATTAAAAGAGTCTTCTGCTGATGCTTTTAGCATTCGACGTTTTGTTGAAAAACCTGATTATGAGACTGCTCAGCAATATGTTGGTAGCGGCGATTATCTATGGAATAGCGGTTTATTTATGATGCGCTCTTCGGTTTGGATATCAGCAATACAACAATGTCGCCCTGATATTTGTTCAGCATGTGATAGTGCTTGGAAAGCTGAGCAGCTAGATGGTAATTTTGTGCGAGTAGGTAAACTTGAGTTTGAGCAGTGCCCTAGCGACTCTATTGATTATGCTGTGATGGAAAAAATTGCAGCAGGTCAGATGAATCTTCCTGCAGGCGTGGTAATACCGCTTTCTGCTGGCTGGTCAGATGTAGGCGCCTGGGGATCATTGTGGCAAGTGTTACCAAAGGATATGAATGGTAATGCCACTCAAGGCGATGTGATGCTCACTGACTGTGCCGATACCTTGGCCTTTTCAGGAGGAAGACTAGTTGCTTGTGTTGGAGTCACTGATTTAGTGGTGGTAGAAACCTCAGATGCAATATTGGTCGCTCATAAAAGCAAAACGCAAGATGTTAAAAAAATTGTTGATTCTTTAAAACAGCAGCATAGAGCTGAAGGCCTAATGCACCGTAAAGTGTATCGCCCTTGGGGTTGGTATGACAGTGTTGATATCGGGGAGCGATTTCAAGTGAAGCGAATGATGGTGAAGCCTGGCGCTAAGCTATCTTTACAATTACACCATCACCGGGCTGAACATTGGGTCGTGGTCAAAGGTACGGCTAGGGTTACAAGGGGTGAAGACAGTTACCTTGTGACTGAAAATGAATCGACTTATATTCCTCTTGGTACTAAGCATCGCTTGGAAAATGTAGGAAAAATGCCGCTGGAAATTATTGAAGTGCAATCGGGTGGTTATTTGGCTGAAGATGACATCGAACGTTTTGATGACCATTACGGCAGATCATAATTGATATTGATGTCTACAATATGGTTGTAGGCATCAAATTGCTAGAAACTTTATCTAGTGAGCTTTACTTCGTCCACGGCGTATAGCTTGAGTTGTTCAGCTAGAGTGGATCACAAAGTTGTTAAGCAGCGTTGAACACCTGCCTCATTATAAACTCCCCAGTTAGCTCACAAAGACCGCTTAAACCAAAGATTTAAAATTAGGTTTCTCAGGTTATATTCTGTTCCGTTAGCCTTTTATTTATATAGCCAAGTAGTAACTGTTTGCTTCTGAAAACATGTAAGACTATGAAAATTACTTACCAATAAAGCCGCTGTTATCATTCATATATAGAGCTTGAGCTTGTTTGGCATTAAACTTGCTATTCGCTTTATGTAGTGCGACTTTTTTGGAAAAGTCTGATTTATAGAACAAGTAGTACAATCGGTTTTTGGGTGTGATCATTAACAGGGAAAAACATGAGTGCTGAGAATTTAACTCAAATTGAAAATGCTAAAGGTGAAAGTATAGGTGTTGTAGATACCTTGTTAGATAGCCTTGTGCTTATTTGCCGTATTCAAAATGTGGCTACCTCTAAAGATGCTTTAATTTCAGGGCTGCCGTTACGTGACGGTAAAATGACGCCTGCGCTGGTTAAGCGTTCAGCTGAGCGTGTTAATCTGGCTGTGACTATATTAAAGAAGCCTCTTGATAAAATTCGTTCAGAGTTTTTGCCTGCGATTTTATTGTTGAAAGATGAAGAGGCTTGTGTTCTGACCAAGCTGGATTTCAATGAAAATAAAGCGAATGTGATTTTTCCTGAACTAGGTGATGCGGAAATATCGATTGCTATTAATGAGTTAGAAGAGCGTTGCTCAGGCTATTATATTGTAGCAAAAGCTAAATATGCCTTTGATCAGCGTGCGCCTATTGTTGGAAAAGTTAGATTGCGTCATTGGTTTTGGGGTACGTTGGCAGAAAATAGCCTAATTTACCGTGACATTATGGTGGCTGCTTTTGTGGTGAATATGTTCGCTTTGGCGATGCCATTATTCACGATGAATGTGTATGACCGCGTTGTACCAAATCGCGCTGTTGAGACTTTGTGGGTGATGGCGATCGGTATTTCGCTGATGATTATTGGTGATTTAATTCTCAGAACCTTGCGTGGTTATTTCCTTGATTGGGCCAGTACTCGTGTCGATGTGAAGCTTACTGCACGCATCATGGAGCAAGTGTTAGGCATTAGACTTGAGCAAAGACCTACTTCTGTAGGCTCTTTTGCCTCCAATTTACGCTCGTTTGAAACTGTACGTGATTTCATCACATCTGCCACAATTACAACGTTGATTGATATTCCGTTTGGCCTGATTTTTATTGTGGTGATGGCTTGGATTTCTCCCTATATGATTATTCCCGTGATTTTGGGCGCGGTTTTGATTTTAGTGTATTCATTTAGCGTGCAAACTAAAATGCATGAGCTTTCTGAAACCATGTATCGCGCAAGCGCCATTAGAAACGCTACGCTGATTGAAAGTTTGGTAGGCCTTGAAACGGTTAAAGCTTTAGGTATTGAAGGGCAAATGCAGCGTAAATGGGAAAGTAGCGCGCACTTTCTCACTGATGTGTCGAGTAAATTAAGATTGTTATCTTCATCTATTAATAATGGCGCAAGTACGATTCAGCAATTGATTAACATTTCGTTAGTAGTACTAGGTGTTTATTTAGTGGTGAATGGTGATTTAACCATGGGTGGGTTGATTGCCTGTACTATGTTGGCATCTCGCGCGCTAGTGCCAATCGCGCAAACAGCCGGTTTGTTAACGCAATATCATAATGCTGCAACTGCGCTGACTTCACTAGATGAAATTATGAAGCGCCCAGTAGAGCGCCCAATAGATGCTAAGTTTTTATCGCGCCCGGCCTTTACTGGCAATATTGAATTCAGGGAAGTGAGTTTTAGCTATCCAGGCAGTGAGCAAGATGCGCTGACTAAAGTGTCATTCAAAATTAAAGCTGGTGAACATGTGGCTTTGTTAGGTCGCATGGGTTCTGGTAAATCAACCATACATAAATTGATGCTCGGTTTATATCAGCCGACAGCTGGTGCTATTTTGGTGGATGGCATTGATGCGCGCCAAATTGACCCTGCTGAATTGAGGCGCTGTGTGGGCTATGTACAACAGGATACACATTTATTTTATGGCACGATGCGCGATAACTTAACCATTTCAGCACAACATGTTGATGATGCTGCCGTGCTTGCGGCGGCACATGTCGGCGGTATTGATGAGTTCATTAATGCACATCCTAAAGGTTTTGATATGTCGATTGGTGAGCGTGGTGAAACCTTATCTGGCGGACAACGCCAAGGTGTTGGTATCGCTAGGGCGTTGATTGGTAATCCTGCAATATTGTTGCTAGATGAACCAACTAGCGCGATGGATCATTCGGGAGAAGATGCGATTAAGCGCCGCCTTGTAGAGGCTACAAAGAACAAAACATTGGTGCTAATTTCTCACCGTTCCGCTTTATATGATTTGGTTGATCGTATTATTGTGATCGATTCTGGCCGAATTGTGGCAGATGGTCCTAAAGAGCAAGTGACGGAAGCGTTACGCAGCGGCAAAGTAGGTAAAGCGCTATGAGTGAAAGTCTGTTTAAAAGAATCGGTAAGTTAAACGAAACCTTCAAAAAACAAGCATGGCTCACCAAGCCTATCTATTACTTATTAGATAAAATGGCACCCACTGAAACCAGAGAAGATTTGCATTGGGATGATGAGGCCGATTTAGCGATTTTAGAGCAGACACCACTAAGAGCAAAAGTGCTGTTGTATAGCATTGCAGCAGCTTTAGCGGTGTTAATCATTTGGGCATTTTTTGCAAAAATAGATGAAGTCACGCGCGGCGAAGGTCGGGTGATTCCTTCTAAGCAGGTGCAAGTGATTCAATCTTTGGATGGCGGTATTGTTTCTGAAATATTAGTGGCTGAAGGTCAAGCTGTGAAGGTTGGTACGCCACTGATTCGCATTGATGAAACGCGGGCTGTTTCATCATTAAGAGAAAATCAAACCCAGTATTTGGCGTTGTTAGCAAAGCAGTCTAGGCTGACTGCTTTGGCTGAAGGCACAGCATTCAACCCACCAAAACAGGTGCAAATGAATGCGCCGCAAACTTATGATCAAGAATATGCTTTGTATATATCGAGTAAAGAAGAGCTGCAATCCTCCATCAGTATTGCGCGCGATCAAATGGATCAAAGAGAAAAAGAGTTAATCGAAGTGCAATATCGTAAAGAAGTCGCGGAAAAGAATTATGAATCTGCGACAAAAGAATTGGCTGCAAATAGACCTTTATTGGCAAGCGGCGCGGTTTCTGAAATCGACATACTTAAATTAGAAAGAGAATCGACCAAAGCCAAAGGCGATATTGACCAAGCACGTGCGCAAATTAGCCGTATTCAGTCTTCAATTGGCGAGGCAAGGCGTAAGGTGACAGAGGTTTAACAAACCTTTAAAAGCAAGGTGCGTACTGAGCTAAATGATATTACTGCGCGCCTGAATAGCATCACTGAAACGAGTGTGGGACTGACCGATAAAGTCAATCAAGCTGTTTTGAAGTCACCGGTTAATGGCAAAGTTAGTCGCTTATTCTTCAATACTGTTGGAGGCGTGATACAGCCAGGTAAAGAAGTACTAGAAGTAGTGCCTACCGATGAAGCACTGATATTGGAAACTAAAATTCAAATCAAAGATATTGCGTTTATTCGATTAGAGCAACCTGCTGTGGTAAAGCTAACTGCTTATGACTACAGTATTTATGGTGCGCTTGATGCCAAAGTAGAGGGCATTTCAGCTAACTCGATTGTCGATGAAAAAGGCAATGCTTATTATATAGTGAGAGTACGTACTCTAAAACCTAGTTTAGGTAAAGGCTTGCCGATTATTCCCGGTATGGTAGCTCAGGTAGACATTATGACAGGTAAAAAAACGGTGCTTTCATACTTGCTTAAGCCAGTATTAAAGGCAAGATCATACGCATTTAGTGAGAGATAAATGCAGGATATTTTCATTACTAAATTGCCTGTCGCTATAGACAGTTGGACTAAAGCATTTCCAAAATCTATATTAGCTGCCATCGTGCCAGAGGCTCTTGAGCGCGGAAGTGCCAAGAATAAAGCCTCAGAAGCATATATCTTTTGGTTGCACATGAATGAAGATCGCCAGCAATGGATGCAAAATACGATTGCGGCTATTATGAAAAGCCATCAAGGGGCGAAGATTGTAGTGCTGGCCAATGCGCCCAATCATGCAGAGTCTATCCATGCCTTAAAACTAGGTGCAATGGGCTATTGCCACGCGCACATAGCGCCTGCCGTGCTGAAAGAGATTAAATCGGTCATTAGTCATGGTGGCTTGTGGGTAGGGCA
>JANLZY010000231.1:0-2097 GCA_031359365.1 Methylotenera sp.
ATTAAGCCTAAATATTCAGGTTTTTGAAACTCAATGCGTTTCCAAGTAGAGATAGCCTCTTTATGTGCACCCGCTTCTGCCTCTAAATCGCCTAACAACACATTTGCGCGAACACAGTTTTTATTTGCATTCAGTGCTTGATCAAGCTCGAATCTGGCGGTATGCGCATCATTCGCCAAAATAGATTTGACTGCCATTTCACAGTAGTAATGTGAAACTTCCACCCGAAATGGCACGCCTGAAAGACGCTCTAACTCAGTGGCTGCTTTAATTGCACGCTCCCATTCACGTTCGCGTACGTAAATTTCTAGCAAAGCGCGCAGGGCAGGTTGGCGGTATCTGTCATCATCTAGCGACTCAAATAACTCTTCGGCGCGGTCTAACAAGCCTGCTTTAAGATAATCTTGTGCGAGTTCAGCGGTCACAGCAATTCTTTGCTGAGGCGCTAGTTCTTTTTTCTTTAGCAAATTCAGATGTAAATGAATCGCACGGTCAACTTCACCACGTCGTCTAAATAAGCTGCCTAATGCAATATGTAATTCAAGTGAATCTGTATTTGCTTGCACTGCTTCGCTGAAGGCTACAATCGCTTTGTCGTGCTGATTGGTGATTAAGAAGTTTAAGCCTTTAAAATAGGCTGCAGGTAAGGCAGTAGACTCAGCCAGTAGCTGTTTGAGGTCTACCCGAGCGGCTAACCAGCCTAAGCTGAAAAATAGCGGCAGTGCTAATAACCACCAAAATTCAAATTCCATGAGGATTCACTTTTTTATTGAAGGAGTGCCATTTGGCATGGATATTTTGGCATTTGACCAAATAGAAATTTTCGATGAATTGCATATAGATGTAATTTTCGCGCAAATCAGGCTATGTGGGTGATATTAGCTATCTTCACTATATTTTTTACTAGAACTTATAAGAGGTTTTATAAGGTTTGTGGCAATAAAAAACGGCAGCTTGAGGCTGCCGTTTTTTATGAAACTACAATTTAAAGCAAAAGTTCTAGTTTAAATATTCTAGCCTAGGCTTAAGTCAACACGTTCACGTAACTCTTTACCTGCTTTAAAGTGCGGTACATGTTTCTCAGGTACCTGTACTTTACTGCCAGTTTTAGGGTTGCGACCTAAACGTGGTGGACGATAATTCAAACTAAAGCTTCCAAAGCCACGTATCTCAATCCGCTCGCCAGTGGCAAGGTTATCAGACATCGCATCTAAAATCGCTTTTACTGATAGTTCAGCATCTTTCACCACTAATTGCGGAAAACGCTCAGCAAGCAGGGTAATTAATTCAGATTTAGTCATGCTTATGTGCCTTCATTTACAGTGCCTTTAACTGGTAACTAATTTAACTTATTTCTTGCTGTCAAATTTGGCTTTTAATAACGCGCCAAGGTTGGTAGTACCAGCAGTTGCAGCACCGTCATCTGGCACTTGTGAAACAGCTTCTTTAGCTTTTGCAGATTTAGCTTTAGGTTTAGCGTCAGCTTTGACGTCAGTTGAACTTGTAGCGCCTGATGGATCAGCAGAAAGTTGTTTCACGCCTAGTGAAATACGCTCTTTTTCTACATCAATTGCCAAGATAACTGCTTGTAGCTCGTCACCTTTTTTGAAGTTGCGAATCGCTTCTTCGCCAGTTTGTGACCATGATAGATCTGACAAGTGAACTAAACCATCAATACCGCCTGGCAAGCCAATGAATACGCCAAAGTCAGTGATAGATTTGATTTGGCCTGAAACGATATCACCTTTGTGATGTGTTGCAGAGAAATCATCCCAAGGATTAGCTTGGCACTGTTTCATACCTAATGATAGACGACGACGATCTTCATCAATCTCAAGAATCATCACTTCAACTTCATCACCTAATTGTGCAATTTTGCCCGGGTGAATGTTTTTGTTCGTCCAATCCATTTCTGAAACGTGCACTAAACCTTCAATACCTGGCTCGATTTCAACGAACGCACCATAATCAGTTAAGTTAGACACTTTACCGAATAAGCGTGTGCTTACTGGGTAACGGCGAGTTAATGCAACCCATGGATCATCGCCTAATTGTTTGATACCTAATGAAACGCGGTTTTTTTCTTGATCGAATTTC
>JANLZY010000313.1:0-4275 GCA_031359365.1 Methylotenera sp.
AGCCCACTCCTTTAATATTTTAAGTTGCTGTTTAGGGGTTCCGTAGTTAAATCTAAACTCACATTCTTTGAGAGATTGTAGGAATGACTCTTTAGGAATTCCGTTGTATTTTCTCAGTACTCTTTTGGCTTGATTCCAGAAGTTCTCAATACCATTAATATGATTTTTACCCGGCCCAAACAACTTTGAATGGTTAATCCGCTCATGGCAAAAATCACTCACATCGAGTGCGTTGTAGCTTCTGTAACAATCCGTATACACAACGCTGTCAGGCGATACTTTGCTGGTTATTAGCGGAATCAAGGTCTACGCTTTGGTGTTCACTACGACTTTGGTATACACCTTACCACCACGCTTTAATATACCAAATACAGCAACCTTGCCAGCAGCACCTCGTCCACGTTTGCCTTTGCGTATACCACCAAACTAACTCTCATCTAACTCTATCCCACCACCAAATATTTCATGGGCTTGCAAGTCTAAATAATACACAACCACTTCGCGTACTTTTCGGTAAAACAAGGCTGCACTATTGGTGCTGTATTCCCAGTAAATCAGATGCTGATCTAGCAGTCACTCCTAATACAAAATACTCAAGCAGCTTTAACTGCGTCTTTCTTAATAGTTTACAATGACTTATCTTCATTTCATTAGTTTATCACCTAAGCTAATCTACTACAGCCCCTTAAATAATTACAGGGCATCGAAGCAGACACTCAAAATTAGACTTACCGATCCGAATATGACAGTCAACATTAGATTGATATAACCACTACTTAGTGGCAAGCGCATTTAGCCGAAGTAGTTTACAAATTATTAATATCAAATCTTGAAGCCCTAACCATCTAATTAACTTTTAAAAGCTTTAGTTCTAAGCCTCGTGAGCGTTCCATAGCTGCTTTAATCAAAACCTATCTTTACTACCCAATGATTAACTGCTCTCGCAAGAGTTATTTCTTGACTCAATGTGCGATAGCGAACTGTCTCATGCGGATCAAAATGTAAATATGAAGCATTATGCTAATTAGATATAGACAAAATATAGAATGATCACTAAAGCTCCCAGATACGCAAAAATACTCAAAAATGCATGTGGTCAGATTGTGGGCTATACGCAAGAGGTACTCAACACCTTAGCTTTAGGAGTCGTGATTCTAGACTACGGAGGCACAATTATCCTCGTAAACAGAGCTTGGAGCGCCTTTGGGGGTGCGAATGCAGCAGTAAACTTTGAAAATAATTTTATTGGTGTCAATTATCTGTCCATTTGTGATCAAGCGCTAGGTACAGATGCTGAAAGTGCGAAGTTTATGGCCGCTGGTATTCGCGCAGTAATGAATAATGAAACGAATGAGTTTTTAATGGAATATCCCTGCCATTCACCCTCAGAAAAACGCTGGTTCTCTTGTAGGGTTGCCTCGTATAGCTATGGTGGTGATTCTAGAATTCTTATCTCTCATGAGGATGTTACTAATTTCAAATTAGCGGCCATTGAAATTACCTTTCAAAATGAAGAGAGACAAAAGCGAGCAGAAGAGCTTATCGTTATTAATAAAGAGTTAAGTATCGCTGCTATTGCGTTTCAATCGCAGGGTGGAGTTTTGGTCACTAACGCTAAAAAGATAACTCTACGCGTCAATCGGGCATTCTTGAGCATAACTGGTTACAGTGAAGAGGAGCTTGTTGGTAAAAGCTATCAGTCATTAAGTTTTGGGCAAGAGGATAAAGCCTTCCATACTAAAATGTGGAAAAAAGTTAATAGAACTGGGGAGTGGGCTGGGGAAATTTGGAATACACGTAAAAACGGCGAAATCTATCCAGTTTATCTTACGGTTACTGCTGTAAAAACTCTTAAAAACAAAGTGATTAACTATGTAATCAACCTTACTGATATCACTCTAACTAAAGCGGCTACTGAAGAAATTCATCAGCTTGCTTTTTACGACCATCTTACTAAATTGCCAAACCGCCGTCTTCTTGTAGATCGCCTCCAAAAGGCATTAGCAAGCAGTGCGCGTAACGGTTGGACAGGCGCTCTTTTATTTCTTGACCTAGATTACTTCAAGACACTAAACGATACCCTTGGCCATGATTGTGGGGATTTGTTGCTTAAAAAAGTTGCAATACGACTAAAGGAATGTGTGCGTGAAGATGATACCGTCTCTCGAATTGGAGGCGATGAGTTCGTTGTAATACTAGAAAGTCTCAGTAATCAAAAAAATGAAGCGGCTTCTCAGGCCAAAATAATTACTGACAAGATCCTGAGTGCCTTAAATCAACCTTATCAACTTGCCATACATAAATATGTAAGTACGGCGAGCATAGGAATCACTTTTTTTGAAGGCCACTTATTAGGTATAGAGGAATTACTCCAACAAGCCGATATAGCAATGTATCAGGCAAAAAAAGCTGATCGAAATACCGTTCGGTTTTTTGATCAAAAAATGCAAGATACGATTAACTCTCGCGCCTCAATGGAAAAAGATTTACGTATAGCGATTGAGAAAAATCAGTTCCAATTATATTACCAAGTTCAGGTAGATTCATCTAAACGGACTATAGGGGCAGAGGGCTTAGTCCGATGGATACATCCAGAAAGTGGTTTGGTATCACCATATGATTTTATTGCGTTAGCAGAAGAAACAGGACTCATTGTACCTATAGGTCAATGGGTATTGGAAACGGCATGCGCTCAACTCAAGTCTTGGAAAAATAATTGCAAATATGCCACTCTTACTATTTCAATTAACGTGAGTGCTAAACAGTTCCGCCAAGAAAACTTTGCAGTGCAATTAAAAAAAACAATAGAGCACTATGCAATTAACCCTATGCTCCTTAAGTTGGAATTAACAGAAAGCTTATTCTTGGATAGTGTGGAGCTTACTATTATTACGATGCATACCTTAAAAGAGCTTGGTGTCCGCTTTTCATTAGATGATTTCGGAACGGGCTACTCTTCACTACAGTACCTTAAGAAATTACCTCTTTATCAGTTAAAAATTGACCAGTCCTTCGTGCGCAATATAAGTGTGGATAAAAGCGACCAGTCAATTGTTAGAACAATCATTGCAATGGCAAGTGGCTTGGAGTTAAATGTTATTGCAGAGGGCGTAGAGACAAATGAGCAGTGGCAGCTACTAATTAGTAATGGCTGCGTCAACTTCCAAGGCTATTTATTTGGTAAGCCTACACCAATTGAAGAGTTCGAGGCAAATATGCAATAGTTTTGTTTGGGCTAACCCCTGATTAGTATAAAACCTCTTTTTGTTCTGCCATCTCTGGTGCGTTATCAACTTCGATAACGAGATAGAAAACCATACTACCAAGCATTTTATGGATTTCCCATACTTTTTTCATGAATACAAAAATATCGATAAGTTTAAGTAAGCTCCTGATCCTTGCAATCAGAGCTAACCGGTGCTTATGGAGTCACATTTTAGCTCTCAAGGTTTTAAGTTATGCCAATGTCAGCTGTGTAGCAATTTCCATCGCACATTATGAATAAATAGCATAGGGAAACCTCTACCGTCTAATCATAATGGCGGTAATAGCAGTCACACAACTAATTCACTTTATCGAGTCGAAGGTTCTGCTATTAAAATGTTATTAGGCGCTAGTTTAAGTAGCGCTCTTGCTTCAATATGATTAGCATTTAACCAAAAGATATATTCACTTGCATCTAAAACGACTATTGATCGCGTCTCTGTTGCATCTTTATGAAAGAGCTTCATCATTGGGTCTTGATCTGCATTGATTGTAAGTAATGAAAATGAAAATGAAACTTCTCCCGTTTTTTCATTTACAAGACGCTCCCATATGCTTGGAACAGCTATAGGCTGCAAATCAACACGTTTAACACTCCAACGCTTAGGCAAACCATTTTCCCAAACTGGCCCAAAAAAACTTTCCATTAATGCTAAGCCAAATTTACGTTCCTTCCAAACTTTTTTATAACTTGCTTCTTCAGCAACAGTTTCAGAACGAGCATTGTAGGTCCGTCTACCACTGCGTTCTTCACGAGTCACAAATGGTATCAATCCAAATTGAGCTAAAGTACATTTGATGAGTTTTTTTTCATCAATATAAATGAATGGTGCAAATTGTGTAGGTGAAATTTCATCATCCCAATGCTGTTCAGGTAAATCACAATTAAAATATTGCTTTACCCAATCAGCATGGTTTTTTTTAATAGGCTTATAACTACTATTCACTGTAATTTCTCATATATATTCACAGACTCATTTAGCATTTCTGTGATTATTAATCATTTTCAAA
>JANLZY010000050.1:0-4307 GCA_031359365.1 Methylotenera sp.
AGTATCAATCACCTCAAATAATCCATCTAAGATAATTTTTAAGCGAGCTGGCAGCTCCTCTCGGTCATCCTCGCCTTCAACCTTATTCTTTTTGCCACTGGCAGTTTTAATTGTGCCGCTTGAGATATAGGTGATTTTCTCACCGACTTTTTCAATAACCCCAAAGCCTGTTAAGCGCAGGCCAGGGTCGATGCCTAAGATTCGGACATTATTCACAGTGCTCAAAAAATTAATCGCTTAAAATCATACAAGACGTGAATCAAAAAAGGCATTAAACAATTCATTTTTTAGTCTTCAATGACAGCAGAAGTGTAGACATCCTGCACATCGTCTAAGTCATCTAGCGCATCTAAGATTTTTTGCATTTTCACCGCATCATCACCTGTAAATACAGTTTCCATATTCGGCTTCATGGTCACTTCGGCCATCACCGCTTTTAAGCCTGCCGCTTCCATGGCTTCTTTAATTACCATAAAATCGTTTGGTGGCGTGATCACTTCAATACTGCCATCTTCATCCGTCACTACATCTTCTGCGCCAGCTTCTAGCGCCACTTCCATGACTTTATCTTCATCAGTACCTGGCTCATAAATCAAGCTGCCGCAGTGTTTAAACATAAACACCACACTGCCATCTGTACCTAAATTACCGCCGTGTTTGCTTAGCGCATGACGAACATCCATCACCGCACGTTGTTTGTTATCGGTTAAACAATCAATAATAATTGCCGCGCCATTAATGCCGTAACCTTCGTAACGAATTTCTTCGTAGTTAACGCCTTCTAATTCACCCGTACCTTTTTTAATGGCACGAACGATATTGTCTGCTGGCATGTTCTCTTCTTTAGCTTCTGCCACTGCCGCACGTAAACGTGGGTTCATGTTCACGTCACCGCCGCTCATACGTGCAGCCACGGTAATTTCTTTAATAATTTTAGTGAAAATTTTGCCGCGTTTTGCGTCTTGACGACCTTTGCGGTGCTGAATATTTGCCCATTTACTATGACCAGCCATATTACCAACCCTTAATACTTGAAAAATAATTGAATTTTAACACAAGCTTACGCTGCTTCTCACTCCTGCCCCTGAGCAGGATCTATCTGCGTATGTTTACTAATACTAATCACTGAAATAGTCACTAAAGACAGTGCGATAAACACCATGCCAATTAATTCATAAGTATTTGGCACTTCATTTAATTGAATCCAAGCGGCTATTACACCGATAACTGGTGCCAACATACTGGCCATACTGGCCACACCTGCTTGCAAACGCTGCAGCGCATATAACCACAACACCCAAGCCAAGCAACCACTTAATAAAACATTAAATAACACGGCAAAAACAAACGTGTGAGTCCACTGCATAGGCTGAGCCGGCAAAATAAAAGCAATCACGACAATAGGAATTGAACCTAAAAACATAGGCCAAGCGGTGAGGTTGAGCAAATCTAAATGTGGCGCGCGCTGATGTAGCTTTTTTGAAACAATAGCAGAAATAGCCCACGAAACGCCTGAACAAACCGCCAAAAACATACTAAAGCCATCTGCCTTAATATGCAGCGGATCAAAAATAAGCACCATGCCAAACAAGGCAAACAACACCGCCAACCACTGCCAGCCCTGTATTTTCTCACCCAACATTGGCCAAGCAAACAACATGACCCAAAATGGCATCGTGTAAGTTAACACCGCAGTTTTACCTGCCCCGCCTTCTACCAGCGCCCAAATCAGCACACCAGTAAAACCACAAGACTGCAGAAGGCCCAGCACTAACATCGTAGGAAACTCTTTAAGTGCTAAAGGCCTTTTAGTCACAAAAATCAGTATAAATAGTACGACAGATCCAAAGAAAGTACGTATCGCAGCAAACTGAAAAGGGCTGGCAAACTTTACGGCTTGCTTCATCACCACCCAGTTATAGCCCCAAATAATGGTGAGTATAAAAAGTGCAATAAACGCTTTAACGATGAGCTTTTTCTCTTGTTTACTTTCAGTTTTTTTTTGCATGAATGTTTTTTTGCAGAATTAGATGATTTTGAATTTGCTTACCTCATTATAAGGTGTATATTTTTATGGTAGTACTAAATGTGAGGAGAACAACATGAAAACATTACAACAATTACTAGATAATAAAAAACATAAAACCGTTATTTCAATTGCTCCACATCGCCCTGTATTTGATGCCTTAGTGGTGCTTGCGGAATATAAAATAGGTGCATTATTGGTACTTGATGGCGACAAACTAGTCGGCATTTTTTCTGAGCGTGATTACGCGCGGGAAATAGTTCTTAAAGGCAAATCTTCAAAAACTACGTCTATTAGTGAAGTCATGTCATCAAATGTACTCTCCGTTAAGCCTAACGATACCGTCGAACAAGCGATGAATATTATGTCTGATAAGCATATCCGCCATTTGCCTGTGTTAGAAGGTGACAAAGTCATTGGCATGCTATCGATAGGTGATTTGGTGAAAGAAACCATCGAGTATCAGCAAAGGCTTATCAAACAGCTTGAGAGCTATATTACGGGTTAAGCTTTAGCCAGACTTACCATTTTCCTAACCTGTCATTAGCACCACTTGGTAATGCGCTTTAGCTTAGCGAGTGGTGTCTGATGGCTTACCTGAAACCATTTGTTTCAGTAGATTTTTCTTTTGCAGTTTGGACATAAGCACAACTGCCGCTACGTGCAATATCACCAAGCTCTGCAACAGATTAGAAAAAATCATATGTAAATCTACAGGCCAATCTTCGCCCCAATAAGCATCTGTGCGGCTTAACCAGCCGGTCAATGCTAGCGCTGCGATTAATGCCCAAATAAGGTAGACAGCTAGTTGCCCAAGTGGGTTATGGCCAATATGTGATGCAAATATTTGCGTACGAATCTCATGAATATGTAGCTTAATATTTGCAAAAGTGGGCACATAAAATCTGGAGGAGGCTACTTTACTTAACCATAAGCCATAGCTGACTCTTGCAAACACTAGTGCCAAACAAAAGTAACCAATAAAACGATGCCAAAAACTTGTATCGTTAAACAAATTAACGAGTACCAAAAGTGCTACCAGCCAATGCGTAATACGGACAAAAACCGTCCAAGCAATCACGTGCGTTGTTGTTTCAAGAGTACTCACAGGCTTAAACTAAATTAACGCTTACTCTTTAAGTCCTTCAGCTTTAATGATGGCTAGCGTTTTTGTATCAAAGTATATTTCTACTTTTTTACCTTCTTTATTTCTACCGTACATTTCATAGCAATTACCATCTACTTTGAATTTTTTGATGCTGTAACCTTCATCCGTTAATGCTTTTTTTAAAGTTTCTTCAGCTGCCCACTCTGATTTTGGATAAACGGGACAATCCGCTGAAGCCAACGCTTGCAATGGAAGTAAGCTAAATAGTGCGAATATTAAACGCATGATTTTTTTCCTTAATATTGTATTTTAAGAGCTAGGTTTTAAGAGTTTGATTTCAAGCAGTGAATATTGAGCAAGCGTCTAAGTATCAGCCCACATACGAATCAAATTGTGATAATTACCTGTTAACCTAATCACCGCAGCATTATCACCAACTTGCTGACGTAATGTCACAATTGCCGCATCCATGTCAAATAGCAAGGTTCTTTTTGCGTCGTCCCGTATCATGCTTTGCACCCAGAAAAAGCATGCTAAGCGCGCCCCGCTTGTGACAGGGCGCACATGATGCAAACTGGTGCCAGGGTATAGCACCATATCACCTGCTGGCAATTTAACCATATGATGTCCATAGGTATCTTCTACGACTAATTCACCGCCCTCATAGCTATCAGGATCAGCAATAAACAGTGTGCAAGAAATGTCTGTACGAACATGCAAACCAGTAATTGCGTGCGTACGCACGGCATTATCAATATGTGCACCAAAATCCATTCCTACACGATATTGGTTAAACAATGGCGGATAGATTTTTTTTGGTAAAGCTGCAGAAAAGAATAATGCATGACGGCTTAAAGCTCTAAGCACTATTTCACGCGCAGCTTCTGCATCTGGTGAAGTTTCTGGCAATTGAATATTACGTTTAACCTGTGCCGATTGCGTACCCGCAGTGACCTTACCATCTGTCCATTCGGCCTTAGCCATGAGCGCTTGCAACTTTGCAAGTTCTTCAGCATTTAATACTTGGGGGACACGCAATAACATCTTAAATCCTTAAATTCTTCATTCTGAGCCAAGGGTTTTACTTGGGCTCAGAATGACCGTTCAGCTAAAACTTATATTCAGTTGTAATAATCGCTTGGAGTCTATAGCCTGGTACGATAAAGACACCAA
>JANLZY010000451.1:0-1720 GCA_031359365.1 Methylotenera sp.
TGAAAAAGATCGCCATTTACCATTAGCAAAGGCGCGTGAATTTATAGAAAAGCAGTTTCTAACTCCATTTACTGAGCCTAACTTAATCAAAGCAGACCTTTCAGGCTATACCTTTGATGAAGCAGAGCAACTTAAAAAACCTTTACCCACTTTTAGCCTGAAAAACCTATATTTTGCAGCCACCCGAACTAACATTCGATTTGGCAGCAATATGTCTCATGGCTTGAAGTTGGGGGTGGATACTGGCTTTGATTCAGGTAGCACGCTAGATTATGTATACGAAAATAAAGCTCGAAGCAGAACATTTGTAGGCGGTGCTTTGGGTGAAATTATCGACAGAACCTATCTCAATGCAATTGGTTGGCGCGGTATTCGTGTGCGTAAAGTGCATAATGAAGCGATGTTGGCTAAAGCCGCTGTACTATTGCGAGCCGCAGAAAAGCCTGTGCGTATGATGGATATTGCAGCGGGACATGGTCGTTATGTTTTAGATGCAGCGCTAACCGTAAAAGCTGACCATGTATTGATGCGCGACTACAGTGAGCTGAATGTGACAGCTGGTCGTACAATGATTAAGCAACATGATTTAGAGAGTGTTGCTCAATTTGAATTAGCCGACGCATTTGATGCCGCTTCCATCGCAGCAGTAACACCTAAGCCAACATTGGCGATTGTGTCAGGCTTGTATGAATTGTTTCCAGAAAACTCCTTAATACAAACTTCACTAAAAGGTGTTCATGATGCTTTAGAAGCGGGTGGATACTTGGTCTATACCAATCAACCATGGCATCCACAGTTGGAATTAATTGCAAGAACACTCACCAGCCATCGTCAAAATAAAGCATGGGTAATGCGTAGACGCACACAGCGTGAAATGGATCAATTGGTTGCAGCAGCGGGGTTTGAGAAGATTGACCAATTGACCGATACTTGGGGAATATTTAGTGTATCGCTAGCAAAACGTCGCTAAAGTTTATGCAAATCAATAAGTCACCTATCTTATGGAAGCGCGGCGCCATTTGGCTAGCGCTTCTGGGTCCGTTTTTCTTTCTAAGCTATGGCTGGGTGAATTATTACACCAGTGGTCGTAGCGATGTTGGCGTAATAGTCGATGCTTGGGAGCATCAGTTACCATTTGTGCCATGGTTGATGCTGCCTTATATGTCGATTGATGCATTTTATGGGGCCTCGCTATTTTTGTTTCGTAAGCGCAGCGCACTGGATAGGCATGCGCTCAGGCTCTTGCTGGCAACGGTAGTTTCGCTTATCGGCTTTTTGCTCTACCCGCTACAATTCTCTTTTGAAGTGCCGAAAGCAGACGGCTTTAATGGCGCATTGCAGGCGATTTTGCTGGGCTTTGATAAGCCATATAACCAAGCACCCTCATTACATATCAGTCTGTTGATGGTGTTGTGGGAGTTGTACGCCAAACGCCTGCAAGGCTTAGCACGTATAGCTTTACACATTTGGTTTTTTGCCATTGCAGCCTCTGTGTTGTTGGTATATCAGCATCACTTTATTGATGTTTGGACAGGTGCTTTGGTAGGCGTTGCTTGTTTGTATTTAATTCCAGATCAGCCATTCTCATGGCGTTGGCAGAAACCAACTGCACGAATGAAACAACTGGCATTGCGATATGGTCTATTGGCGGCATGCATGGCAGCCGCATCAATGCTTGTTTATCAGGCTTCAGTTTTAATTGCGTCTATCTTTATGTGGA
>JANLZY010000460.1:0-23600 GCA_031359365.1 Methylotenera sp.
CACCGTGGAATATATGTGCTAAAGCACATTATTCACACGCGAAAGCACGGAATGACATGCACTTGGAATGTTTACTTGAGTAGGTATTAGGCGTTAAATTCACCGTTTAAATAATACCAACGCCCATCAATTCGCTCAAACTGGCTTGTTTCATGCAGTCTTGTTGCTTTGCTTGCTATTTTATAGCGTGCAACAAACTCTACAATTGCCGTTATTTCGCTAGTATTTTCAGCATGCTTTATTTGTAAGCCAAGCCACTTAGTTGGAGGGTCTTCGGCTAAACCAAGGGAGGCAGGGCGCGTTTTGGGGTGCCAAGTGCTGAGCAGATAATCTTCTAAATGCAATACAAAAGCCGTATAGCGCGAACGCATCAATGTTTCTGCGGTAGGTGCGGTTGAGCCTTTGTGGAAAGGTTCGCAGCACGCTTTGTAGGGCTTGCCGCTTTCGCATGGGCAAAGGTTGCGAGAGTTAGATTCTGTTTGAGTATTTTTCAAGAATAATTTTTATACCAAGAAACTCATCAACTTCGTCATTCCCGCGAAAGCGGGAATGACGGTTTAGGGGTTGGAACTTTGAGTTAATTGAACTCGCTTAGATTAATTTTAGAGTTAATTAAGCTCACGTGTTTCTAAAAACTCTATATCAGGGTAGCGCTCTTGCGCCATTTGCAGGTTCACGCGGTTTGGGGCAAGATAAACGTACTCATCTGCACCATCTAACGCCACGTTAAAGCCGTATTTGTCGGCGATGGCTTTTAAATCAGCATCTTTGCCGCGTAGCCAGCGCGCGGTGTAGCAATCGTATGGTTCAAATACCATGTCCACGCTGTACTCATGTTCTAAGCGGTGCGAAACGACTTCAAATTGCAGCATACCCACTGCACCCAAAATCAAATCATTACTCAAAAGCGGGCGGAATAACTGTGCAGCGCCTTCTTCTGCCAGTTGTTTTAGGCCAATTTGCAGTTGCTTCATTTTCATCGGGTTTTTAATGCGGGCACGGCGGAAAAACTCAGGTGCAAATGATGGAATACCCGTGTATTTTAGGTTTTCGCCTTCACTAAAAGTATCGCCCACTTTAATCGTACCGTGGTTTGGTATGCCGATAATATCGCCCGAATAAGCTTCATCCATGGTTGTGCGGTCTTGCGCCATAAAGGTAATAGCGTTATTGACGGCGATTTGTTTATTGGTGCTGACTTGTTTGATTTTCATACCACGTTCAAAACGGCCTGAACAAACGCGTAAGAAGGCAATGCGGTCACGGTGTTTCGGATCCATATTCGCTTGAATTTTGAACACAAAGCCTGAGAATTTATTCTCGTCTGGAGGTACTGGTCGTGTTGCGGTATTGCGCGCGAGTGGAGCTGGGGAAAGATCAACCACCGCATCCAGCAATGATTGCACACCAAAGTTGTTGATTGCAGAACCAAAATACACGGGTGTTTGCTTGCCGCTTAAATAGCGTTCTGCATCAAAGGTGTGCGATGCGCCGCGCACTAGTTCGACGTCGATACGCAATTCACCAGCCACGTGACCTAGCACCTCGTCTAAACGCGGGTTATCAAGGCCTTGAATAATTTCAGATGTGCCTTTATCTGCACGCGGATCAAAGAATGAAATGGTGTCAGTATACAAGTTATAAACGCCCCTAAAGCCTTTACCCATGCCGATTGGCCAAGTCATAGGCGCACACTCCATACCTAGCGTGGTTTCAATTTCGTCTAGTAGCTCAATTGGCTCGCGGCTTTCGCGGTCTAGCTTGTTGATGAAGGTGATAATCGGTGTGTCTCGCATGCGACAAACATTAAGCAGCTTGATGGTTTGCGCTTCCACGCCGTTGACTGCATCAATCACCATGACGGCAGAATCGACCGCAGTGAGTGTTCTATACGTATCTTCCGAGAAGTCATCATGGCCTGGTGTATCCAGCAAATTTACCATGTGTTCGCGATAAGGAAACTGCATGACAGATGAGGTCACCGAAATTCCGCGTTGTTTTTCCAGCTCCATCCAGTCCGATGTAGCATGGCGCGAAGCTTTGCGTCCGCGTACTTCACCAGCCACTTGAATTGCGCCACCGAACCATAGTAGTTTTTCAGTGAGGGTGGTTTTACCCGCATCTGGGTGCGAAATAATGGCAAATGTGCGGCGGCGTTTAATTTCGAGCTGTAAAGGGGTTGCGGGCGATGACATGGTGAACTTTAATCTTTGAAAAATGCTAAAACGACATTTTACCTTAAATTAGGTTTTTAACTCACAGCTAGCTACTTTGGCGTTTGGCTTATCGAGATTTTGTGACTTGGTGACTGATTTAGAAGTCACCCTCATGGGCGATTCGCGCTAAATCCAACAGGTTAGTCGCGCCAGTTTTATGCATAACTTTTGACTTGTGTATTTCAACAGTACGGTGACTGATGCCCAGTTGTCTAGCAATTTCTTTGTTAGAGTGACCCTGCACGGCAAGCGCCATCACATCACGTTCACGTTCGGTGAGTTCAGCTAAATGTGATTGCACGCTTTGAAGGTTGGCACGCTCGGTGAGTATTCTTTCAGACTCTATAAGGGCGAATCGTACCGATGTCATGAGTTTTTCACGGGTGACAGGTTTAGTTAAAAAATCGATTGCACCAGCCCTTATTGCACGTACACTCATCGGAATGTCGCCATGCCCAGTGAGGAAAATAATAGGCAGTTGAATGTGATGCTTTGTGAGCATCTCTTGTAACTGCATGCCATCCATGCCACTCATGCGAATATCCACTATGGCACAGCCAAAGCGCTCAGTTTGAAAGCTTTCAAGAAAAGCTTCGGCACTCTCAAAAGTACTCACGGTAAAGCCTTCTTGCACCACCATCAGCGTCAGCGAGTCGCGTATTGCTGGGTCGTCATCAATAATGAAAATAGTAGCTTCAGTGTTCATAAATTACTTTCAACTTGCAAAAGCTGCAGTCGCAAAAGGTAGCGTAAAGTGAAATGTAGCGCCAGGTTTGTTGTTTTGTTCTAGCCAAAGTTGGCCGCCATTAGCCTCAGTCAATGCGCGGCTAATGGCAAGCCCCATGCCAATACCTGTTGGTTTTGTAGTGAAAAAAGGTTCAAAAATGCGTTTGGCGGTATCTGTGTCTAAACCTGGGCCACTATCTTGTATGGTCACGTGTGCCATATTAATTTCTTGATTAGTGCGTACAGTAATTGAAATGGCTGAAGAGGGCACACCCGCACCACGCATAGCTTCTACGGCATTTCTTAGTAAATTAACTAATATTTTGCGTACTTGAATTTCATTGCCTAGCACTTCTGGCATTGCAGATTCTAACGATAGCAGCGGACTAAAGTCGCCGTAACCGTCACCTTTAGCAATATTCAGCGCCTCTTTCAGTACATGATTCAGCTCAAATCGCTCCGTTACCAGCTCACCTTTTTGCATAAAAGCCAGCAATTCATGCAGACTTTTACCTGCTCGTTGTGCCTGCGCGACCGCGCCCTCAAGCGCACGTTTGAGATTTTCTGGGTTAAAAGTACCGCTATTGAGTGCATGCAAAGCCACTTCACTGTAAGCAGAAATAGCTGCCAACGGCTGGTTGAGTTCATGCGCAATGGCTGATACGGTTTGAGAAGCTACTTGTTGTTTGAACAGCGCTTCCATTTCGGCACGTTGTTCTTGCAATGTTTTTTCCAATACTTTTTGGTCGGTAATGTCTCTGGCAACGCCCAGCAGACGAGTCGCATGTCCATTCGTAAAGTGAATGCGTCCCACGGTGGCTATCCAGCGCTCAACGCCATCGTTGGGATTTTTTACACGATAATCTACGCTGTATTCGCCATTGCTAGCGGGGTCAATGGCGCGTTCAATCACGGCTTGTCTTGCTGCGCGGTCATCGGGGTGTATGGCGGCTACAAACTTCTTATAAGAAACGGATTCTTCAGACTCTTCGCCCCAAATATCCCGCATGCGTTCATCCCAATGAATGATATTGTGGCGATAGTCAAAATCAAATACCCCTAATCCAGCAGCTTCTTTAGCTAAACGTAGCCGTTCTTCGCTAATTTTTAAGGCCTCTTCTACCTTTCGGCGTTTATCTGCAATGTGTAATGTGACTAAAACAAAATGCTGATTACTTGTGTTTATGGGGCTTAGACTAATATCAACTGCCAGTTCACTGCCATCTCTGCGCAGTGCAACTAAATCGCGACCCTTACCCATCGGGCGTTTTTCAGGATTTTTAGCGTAAGTGTTTCTGTACTGATGATGCTGGTTACGATAGCTTTTGGGCATTAAGGCCTCAATTTCCAGGCCATTTATTTGTTCAAATGTATAGTCGAGTAGCTCAAGTGCAACCGCGTTGGCTTGCACCACGCGGCCATTATCATCTACCAGCAGCATCGCATCGGCAGCCGCATCAAATAGCGTTTGCACGCTCAAGTTTGTTAAAACTGAATCTTTCATAATGTCGAGTCTTTAAATAAGCAGGTCAACATATATCCTCATTAAAAGTACTGCACGAACCGTTTCAGTCTACGATAAAAGATGAATCAATGTCTATCAATCTTAGTGTGTATAAGGGTTAGCCCTTACGTGTTGGCACTAATTTACTTACTTAAGGAGCTACTGTAAATTACCCACTTCGGCGGTACACCCCCAAGCAACTAATGGTTGCAGAATCTCTGTTTTAAGATATGTACCGTCGATCCCTTTTACATTATTTAATGGAGGAATTATGGAACTTTCAACGGTAACGCAATTGCTTACAAACAACCATATTCCTGTGTTTGGTATTGAATCTAAAACTAAGTCTAAAAGTGAAGCTAAATCTAAAAAAGTATCAAATATTAGCAGCAAAGAATTAAACGATGAAGATAGGTGCTGTTTAGTAGCTGAGTCAGCTTATTATAGAGCGGAGGCACGAGGGTTTGAGTCAGGCCATGAGTTAGAAGATTGGCTTGCAGCAGAGGCTGAGGTGACACAATGAACAACACAGCTCAAGTTGAGTATATAGACTTCTCAAAAGCTGGTAGTGAACATGCCTGCTTATGCCGTAGCGAGCAAGAAACTGCGGTGTTAATGCTTTATGATAATGGCACTATACTCGACTGCAATCAAGCTGCAGCAGAGCTGCTAGACTGCATCCCGAGTAAACTTACTTGGCAACATATCTCGACTATCATGCCGCAATTAACGCAAGATACTTTAATGCAGGACGAAAAAATTAATCCTAACTTACGTTTTCTATCACACATTGGTTACGGCTTTGAGGTGATTGGTTTAAGTGGCGTGCATTTTGTATGCGCATTGTTTTTTAACGAAGTTGAGAGTTTCGGACGCCATTGTTTGCGTTTGATACTTCGACCAATTACTCAAGACTTAGCAGCCTCTTAAAACGCGTTATAGACTAAATATATTCACCGCTCCGCCACCTGGTGCGGCGTTCCATTTGGTGAGTTCTCGGTAAGCACCAGCCGCACCTGCACCGTCTGAATTTTCAGTGAGTCCTAAGTTAATGGCAATACCTGCCCAGCCACCTATACCAGACATGACACCTACATATTGCTTACCTTTGTTTGAATAAGTAAACGGGTTGCCAATGACGCCAGAACCTACCTGAAACTGCCATAGATTTTTACCAGACTTCGCATCCACCGCTTTAAACCATCTATCTAACGTGCCGTAAAACACTAAATCAGCACCTGTGACCATTGCACCACTCCAAATAGAGTAGGGCTCTTTGTTGTACCATGCGCTTTTACCAGTTAATCCATTCCAAGCCATAAAACCACCTGTCACGCCATCTGGGCCTGGGTGCATAGTTAGCCCTGCGCCTACCCAAGGTTGACCTGCCGTATATTTAGCTTCAACTACATCGTAATCCATGCACAAGTGATTCAACGGCACATAAAATAACTTGGTTTTTGGCGAATAAGCCGCTGGCTGTTGATCTTTTACGCCGAGCGCAGCTGGGCAGATGTTTTTGGTTGTAGTATCTTGGTGCGCAGAATATTTTGGATCTTTTTGTGGAATGCCTGTGCTTAAGTCAACGCTGGTTGCCCAGTTCACAAAAGGATGCATTTTTTCTGCAACTAACAAACTGCCATTAGTGCGGTCAAACGTATAACCAAAGCCATTGCGGTCAAAATGAGTTGCTAACTTTTTATTGTTAGCATCCCACAAAATCACCTCGTTAATGCCATCGTAATCCCACTCGTCATGCGGCGTCATCTGAAAGCCCCATTTCGCCATGCCAGTATCGAGGTCACGTGCAAAAATCGACATTGCCCATTTGTTGTCGCCAGGCCGCACATCGGCGTTCCAAACCGATGGGTTGCCTGTGCCGTAATACAAGAGGTTTAGTTTAGGGTCATACGAGAAATAACCCCACACAGGGCCGCCGCCGTGTTGCCAACCATCTTGATTCGCTTGCGGTTTCAACCAAGTTCTAACGCCTAAATCAGCCTCAGGAAATTTGAGTTGGTCTTTTGTCAGTGCTTTAAACGAGCCATCTTCTTTATTGCCGCCATTCACATCTTGGTAGGTAGATAAAGCAGAGTAGTGTGGGTTAGCTTCGTTAAAACCTGCACCGATGAGTGCTTCACTATCAGGCCCTGTGCTGTAAGCCTTCCAAGCTAATGAGCCATCTTTAATATTGTATGCGGCAATAAAGCAACGCACACCGTATTCACCACCACTACAGCCTGTAATGACTTTGTCTTTCATCACATGTGGTGCGTTGGTGTTGCTCGCGCCAGTTTTAATATCATTGACTTTGGTTTGCCAAATCAGCTTGCCAGTTTTGGCATCTAACGCGACCAATACGCCATCATTCTGCTGCAAAAAAATCTTGCCATCACCATAACCCAAGCCACGATTTACTGTATCGCAACACAATAAAGCCTGCGTTTGCGGGTCTTGTTTAGGGAAGTAAGACCACAATATTTTTTGATTGTTATTTAAGTCCAATGCATAGATGTTGTTGGGAAACGCCGTATGCACATACATTGTGCTACCCACCACAATCGGCGACCCTTCATGTCCACGATTTACGCCTGTGGAAAACGTCCAAGCGAGTTTATGTTTGTTGTTGTTTTTTGGTTGATTTTGATGTAAGCCGCTATAGCCTGTATTGGCGTAATCTTTGCGTGGATGTACCCATTCCTGGTCATCTTGCAGGTGTTTTTGTAAATCATCACTTGCGAGTGCTGTGGAGCCCCAAGTGATTGTTAAGCTAATTGTAAGTATAAGTTTTTGCTGAAATGATAGTTTGAATTTGTTCATGTAGATTCCGACAATTTAACATCTTGTTTGTTTCAGTTTGTGTGCTTAAGCTTGTTTGCCTAAGTTAGGTAAATTATATTTTATCCAACATACTCAAGACCTCGTCATTCCCGCGTAGGCGGGAATCCATTTTGACTTAGAGTTTTATAGCGATTAACCCGTAATCTGCAGATATTAAGTCATCCCAATTCACATTAAAATCCTCAATCAATTTAATCTCCCATTCACGATTCCATTTTTTAAGCTACTTCTCACATGCTTTCTTGCACCTCATAGTAAACCAGCATTTGTTCCTGATATTGTTCTGAAAAACTACTTACTAGATCATTTTTATGTTGCTATACCCTAGCGGTTAAATCACTGGTAATGCCAATATATAAAGTACCTCTAGGCTTATTTGCAAGAATGTTAATAGAGGGTTGTTTCATTAGTGCTTAAAATGGATTCCCGCCTGCGCGGGAATGACGGTGAGGGGAGTAGTTGGAGATCTTTCTTTGCCTAATAGCATTACTTCCGAGTCATTAAAAAGAAGGCCGCCAGTATTAGAGCAATCAATACTAGCAAGCCTTCCATAAATGATAATACCTAATGATATAAAGCTATATTTTATACTTTATTTCACTACTTCTTTTAGTTGATCCAAAATAGCTGGGTTCTCTAAAGTTGAGATGTCAGAAGTAATTTCTTCACCTTTGGCTAAACTACGTAACAATCTGCGCATGATTTTGCCGGAGCGCGTTTTTGGTAAATTGTCACCAAAGCGAATCTCGTCTGGTTTAGCAATAGGGCCAATTTCTTTGCCTACCCAATCACGTAATTGCGCAACGATTTTTTTGGCTTCTTCGCCTTCAGGGCGTGCGCCTTTAAGCACTACATAGGCAACGACAGATTCACCTTTAATGTCATGCGGTTTGCCTACAACGGCGGCTTCAGCAACCAATGGGTTTGAAACCAAAGCTGACTCAATTTCCATCGTGCCTAAGCGGTGGCCTGAAACGTTTAACACGTCATCGATGCGACCCATGATGGTGAAGTTGCCGGTTTTAGCATCACGTACGGCACCATCGCCAGCTAGGTAAATCTTGCCGCCTAAATCCACTGGGTAGTAGCTAGATTTATAGCGCTCAGGGTCGTTGTAAATGGTTCGTATCATTGAAGGCCAAGGTTTTTTAATGACTAATAAGCCACCTGTACCCCATGGCACATCTTTACCTGTTTCATCTACCACATCAATGTCGATACCTGGGAATGGTAATGTACAAGAACCTGGAACGAGTGAGGTCGCGCCAGGTAGCGGTGTAATCACGTGACCGCCAGTTTCTGTTTGCCAGAAAGTATCTGCGATTGGGCAATGGCTTCCACCCACATTTTCGTAATACCACATCCATGCTTCTGGGTTGATAGGCTCGCCTACAGAACCGAGCAGACGTAAGCTGCTTAAATCATAGTTCTTAGGATGCGTGTTTGGCGTTGTTTCAGATGCTTTAATGAGCGAACGAATCGCAGTTGGTGCCGTGTAAAAAATCGATACTTTATGTTTTTGTATCATTTGCCAGAAGCGACCAGCATCTGGATAAGTAGGAATACCTTCAAACACAACTTGAGTCACGCCCATAGCAAGCGGGCCATAAGCCACATAAGTGTGGCCTGTAATCCAGCCCACGTCTGCCGTACACCAAAATACGTCATTTTCTTTTACGTCGAATGTCCAGCGCATGCTGTTCATTGCGTGCAGTAAATAACCTGCAGATGAGTGTTGCACGCCTTTTGGTTTGCCTGTACTGCCTGAAGTGTAAAGTAAGAATAGAGGATGTTCTGCGCTCAACATGACTGGTTCACATATGTCTGCTTGCCCAGCAATTAAGTCGTGCCACCAGATGTTGTTAGCATTCCCATTTTGATTCCAGGCAATCTCTTGACCAGTTTTTTTTAAAACCACAACATTTTTAATCGACTCACAGCCACCCATTGCGATGCCTTCATCTACAGCAGGTTTTAGCGGTAGTGCTTTACCGCCGCGAAACTGACCGTCAGAGGTAATCACGGCAACTGCCCCTGCATCAATAATACGTTCATTCAGGCTTTTAGCTGAAAAGCCGCCGAATACAACAGAGTGCGTCAAACCTAAACGCGCACAAGCTTGCATCGCCACTACTGCATCAATACCCATCGGTAAGTAAATAATCACGCGGTCGCCCACCGTGAGGTTTAGCTTTTTTAAGCCATTAGCAAACTGACAAACGCGGTGATACAGCTCTTTAAAGGTCACGTTAGTCACGCTGCCATCATCAGCTTCAAAAATAATCGCAACTTTGTTGGGGATAGTATTCAGATGTTTATCTAAGCAGTTTGCTGAAACATTCAGTTCACCATCTTCAAACCATTTGTAAAACGGGGCGTTATCTTCGTTAAGTGTTTTAGTGAAGGGTTTATTCCAAACTAACAGCTCGCGCGCCAATTTCGCCCAAAAGCCTTGATAATCGTCGGTTGCCTCTTTGCATAAAGCGTTGTAGGCTGACATGCCAGAGACATTGGCATTTTTTACAAAATCTGCGCTAGGTTTAAATACGCGGTTTTCATGAAGAACTGACTCGATTGACATGCTTAAAACTCCCTTTAAATCACTTCGATCTATTTATAATTGATATATATTAAATTGGACTATTTATAATTGGTTTTAGCTAGAACTTATGCCTTCACTAGATACTTTTTGACAATATTTTAGTTTGACCACATTCTGTATTGTTACAGCATTAAAACGCCATATTACCTTAAAAAAACCTATGATAACACTTGATATGATTCTATCAGAAAACCGCATGAAATCTAGCGATGAAGCCTATGTGCAGCATGCTGTTGCTTGCAGCCCGTTTGTTGCAAAATTGTTTACAAAGGATGGTGGTTTGCTGACTGATTTGCTAGTAAACCTGCATCAAGAATACCAGTTAAGTGACATGCAGAATTTTTTATCAGACCAAAATATTTTTGATGAAACGACTTTAAAGCAGGCTTTGAGACGTTTGCGTCAGCATGTGATGGCGAGAATTATCGTACGTGATTTAAATGGATTGGCTAATTTGCAAGAGGTGATGAGGACGACTTCTAACTTAGCAGAATGCGCGATTAATACCTCGATAGACTATTGGAATACTTGGCTAGTAGATGCCTTTGGTCAGCCTGTAGACGTACAAGGTTATCCTCAAAGCTTTATTGTGATTGGCATGGGCAAGCTTGGTGGAGGTGAGCTCAATGTTTCTTCTGACATTGATTTAATTTTTGCGTACGCATCTGAGGGTGACACCAATGGTGAAAAATCTATCAGCAACCAAGATTTCTTTACGCGCTTAGCGAAAAAACTTATCGCAGCAATTGATGAAATTACCGAGGATGGCTTTGTATTTAGGGTTGATATGCGTTTGCGACCGTTTGGTGGCGAAGGCGCGCTGGTCTCAAATTTAGATGCGCTAGAAGAGTATTACCAAAATAATGGTCGTGAATGGGAGCGTTACGCTTGGATAAAAGGCCGTGAAGTAACAGGTGGCTCGCAGGTATCCAAGCTGCTTAAGCCATTCGTTTTTCGTAAATATTTAGATTTTGGCGCATTTGCCAGCATGCGTGATCTGAAAATCCAAATCCAGCGTGATGTAAACAGCAAAGGCATGCACGACAATATCAAGCTTGGTCGCGGTGGAATACGCGAAATTGAGTTTATTGCGCAAGTTTTTCAGCTGATTCGCGGTGGGCAAGATGCAAGTTTGCAAGTGAAACCTACGCTTACAGTCTTGGAGTTATTAAAAAATAAAGGCTTATTGCCAGAAAAAACCGTGACTGAATTAAGTGAGGCTTATGTATTTTTGCGTAATTTAGAGCATAGGCTAATGTATGTGGATGACGCGCAAACGCAAGAGCTACCAAAAAATGATGAAGCTAAAGCGCGTATTGCCAAAGCGATGGGTTTTGCTGATTGGGAAGCGTTTTTGGCGAAATTAAATGCTTATCGTCAGCAAGTGCAACAACATTTTGATGCGACTTTCAGCGATGCAAACATTAGTCAGAATGGAGGCGAAAACGCGCTAGAGCTAGAGAAGTCGATTTGGAACGGCGCCATTGCCGAGCAAGAGTCAGTTCCAGCCCTGCAGAAAATGGGCTTCATTGAAGCCGCAGAAACATTGCGCCGACTCAATACCTTGCATCAAACTAGCCGCTACCGTCAGTTGCCAGAGCTAAGTCGGCAGCGTTTTGATGCCTTGATGCCGTTGGTTATATCTCAAGCAGCCGAGATGCAAAATGCTGACACCACGCTGATGCGCATTATAGACTTGTTAGAAAGTATCTGTCGCCGCGCGAGTTATCTGGCTCTATTGGCCGAGCATCCGCAGGCTATGCAGCTATTAATTAAGTTATGTAGCAGTAGCCCGTGGCTGACCAATTATTTGGTTCAGCACCCAATTCTTTTAGATGAGCTTTTAGATACGCGCACGCTGTATGCCGCGCCTGATTTTTCTATATTACGTGCAGACTTACTCGCACGCTTAGCTGAGGTTAAAGGCGATGTGGAGCGCGAAATGGACGTGTTTCGTCATTTTAAGCATGCCAGTATTTTCCGCTTTGCTGCGCAAGATATTAATGGTGAACTAAGCCCAGAGAAACTATCTGATTATTTGAGTGAGCTTGCTCAGTTAATTCTCAGTGTGAGCTTGGAAGTCATTTGGCCGAACGTGCGCGGTAAGCATTTAGAGGTACCGAAATTCGCCGTGATTGGCTACGGCAAATTAGGTGGCAAAGAGCTGGGCTATGCTTCTGATTTAGACATTATCTTCTTATATGACGACGATGCATCCGAAGCGGGTGAAATCTATGCGCGCTTTGCACAACGTATTAATAACTGGTTCAACAGCTTGACCTCAGCAGGTTTGCTCTACGAAACCGATATGCAATTGCGCCCAGATGGGAATAGTGGCTTGCTAGTTAGTAGCGTTGCTGCATTTAAAGAATACCAGATGCAAAAAGCGTGGGTGTGGGAGCACCAAGCCATTACTCGCGCACGCTTTGTAGCGGGGGACAAGCAAATCGGCGATGCGTTTGAAAAGATTCGCATAGAAGTGATGACGCAACAGCGAGATAACGATGCGTTAAAGCTAGAGGTTCAGTCTATGCGCGAGAAAATGCGCTCAGCACAGCATATTGAAGCCAATATGTTTGACATTAAACACAGCATAGGCGGCATTATCGACGTGGAATTTCTAGTGCAATATTTGGTGTTAGCAAATGCGAAGCAATACCCTGAACTCACAGGTAATATTGGCAACATCGGCTTGTTAAGGCTATTGGCATCGCTCAATATCATTGCCCAAGATTCAGCAGATAAAGTTGTGCTGGCATACAGAGATTATCGCCATACTCAGCATATGTTAAAGCTACAAGGCGCTGCACATTTAAGGGTAAAAGTGTCGACTGCGAGTGAGCATGCCTCGGCTGTAAGCACTCTGTGGGGCAAAGTTTTTGTTGCTTAAGTATTCTATGTGAGCAATTAGGATGCGTAGCTTGTTAAGCCCGCTGGCATTGCTAATATCTGGGTAATAAACTCTCTACTCAGCTAAGCTGTCTATATCTAAAAACAATATGTTGAGCAAAGCTATATCGCTAGCGTGTTAAAATATCGGTCTATGAATGTGAACAAACCTGCAAGCCCAATTCCTGCTATATCAAACTCAGCCAACTTAGCGACTGCTTTGCAAAGCTGCATGTTGGCTGATCGCCATGCATTGCGTCGTAAGTTGCGTGATGCGGCCGATTTACAAAAGCTAAAAGATGAAAAATCTGCGGCTAAAGCACAGCGCTTGCTGAGTGAAGTTGCGCTAAAAGTTCGTACATCTCAGCAGAAGTTTGCTTCTCGATTAACTAATTTGCCTAAGCCAGAATACCCACTTGAGCTACCAGTCAGCGGTAAAAAAGATGAAATCGCGGCAGCTATTAACAATAATCAAGTGGTGATTATCTGTGGTGAAACGGGGTCTGGTAAAACTACACAAATTCCTAAGATATGTCTTGAGCTTGGTCGTGGTGTGGCGGGATTAATTGGTCACACGCAACCACGTCGTATTGCTGCGCGTTCAGTGGCCTCACGTATTGCGCAAGAGCTACAAAGTCCCTTGGGCGAAGTGGTTGGTTATAAGGTACGCTTTAACGATAAGCTTTCAGAATCAAGTTATATCAAGTTGATGACGGATGGTATTTTGCTGGCGGAAACGCAGGGCGATAAATTCCTTAATGCTTATGACACTATCATTATCGATGAGGCGCATGAGCGCAGTTTAAATATCGACTTTTTGCTGGGTTACCTCAAGCAGTTATTGCCTAAGCGTCCGGATTTAAAAATCATTGTGACTTCAGCAACGATTGATGCAGAGCGTTTTTCAAATCACTTTGTAGGTGCTCCTATCATTGAGGTGTCAGGTCGTACTTATCCTGTTGAGATTCGTTATCGCCCATTAGGTAAAGCGGGTTTCCGCGCGAGGGAAATAGCCGAAACAGAAAATTCTCAGTTTGATTTAGAAGATGATACAGACTTTGGGTCTGGTAATCTTTTGGGCATCCCTAGAAAAGCCAAAACAGAAGCACGTTGGTTGGAAGAAGATGACGAAGAGGAAGCCATAGAGGAAGCGATTTTAGACGCGGCGGATGACTTGCTACGTCAAGGCGATGGCGATATTTTGGTGTTTCTGCCAGGTGAGCGCGAGATTCGCGATGTTGCTGACCACTTGCGCAAATATCAAGGACGTTCAGCGAAATTAAAGCATATTGAAGTGCTGCCTTTATTTGCACGTTTAAGCATAGAAGATCAGCAAAAAATATTCAAAAGCCATAGTTCGCGTCGCATTGTGTTGGCTACTAACGTGGCAGAAACGTCGCTTACTGTTCCAGGTATTAAGTATGTGATTGATGCGGGACTAGCGCGAATGAACCGTTACAGCACACGTGCAAAAGTTGAGCAATTGCAGATAGAAAAGATTAGCCAAGCCGCAGCCAAACAGCGGGCAGGTCGTTGCGGGCGGGTTTCAAGTGGTATATGTGTGCGTCTTTATTCAGAACAAGACTTTAACGGCCGCCCTGAATTTACTGAACCTGAAATTCTACGGAGCTCATTAGCGAGCGTGATTTTACGCATGGCAGCTTTAAAGCTGGGTGACGTAACGGAATTTCCGTTTATCGAAGCACCATCATCAAGGTTGGTGAGTGATGGTTACCTGTTGTTGCAGGAGTTAGGTGCGGTAGATGCCAAGCGCCAAATTACAGAAATCGGCTTGCAGCTTGCACGCTTACCTTTAGACCCGCGAGTAGGGCGCATGATTTTAGCCGCTAAGCGTGAAGGCTGCTTGAACGAGATATTGATTATCGCTAGCGTGTTGAGCATACAAGACCCACGTGAACGCCCGATGGATAAGCGTGAAGCGGCAGATAATGCCCACGCCAAGTTTGCAGGGGAAGGCTCGGATTTTATGAGCTACCTCAAGATTTGGGACTTTTTTGATAACGCACTTAAAACCAAAAAATCTAACAAAGATTTGCTTAATCAGTGCCATAGCAATTTCTTATCATTTTTACGCTTAAAAGAATGGCGTGAGTTGCATAGCCAAATTAAGCAAATTACCGATGAAATGGAATTTAAATACAACGAAAAAGAAGCTAATTTTGAGCAAATTCATAAAGCATTGTTGGCGGGACTGTTAGGTAACATCGGTTTTAAAGACGGTGATAACGATGCTTATTCAGGTGCACGTGGTATTCGTTTTTATGTTGCCCCCGGCTCTTGCCTCAAAAAGACTCGTCCAAAATGGGTGATTGCTGCGGAGTTGGTAGATACCTCTAAGCTTTATGCACGTTGCGTGGCAAAGATAGAGCCCGATTGGATTGAGCCGTTGGCGCGAGGTTTAACAGAAAGTCAATATTCAGACCCGCGTTGGGATAGAAAAATGGGCATGGTCAATGCGTGGGAGCGCGTTTCATTATATGGCTTGACGATTATTCCTAAGCGTCGAGTGCATTACGGGCCAATTAACCCAAAAGAAGCACGTGAAATATTTATTCGCGAAGCATTAGCGAGTGGTGAGTTTGATACCAGAGCAGCATTTTTCACGGCAAATGAACGTCTAATCGCCGAAGTTGAGGAATTAGAGCATAAGGCGCGTCGCCAAGATGTGCTGGTAGATGAGCATCAATTATTTGCATTTTACGACGCAAAGATTCCTGCTGATATTTTTCAAGCTGCGACTTTTGAAAAATGGCGTGAAACTGCTGAAAAAGAAAATCCAAGGTTGCTGTATCTCACCCGTGATGATTTGATGCGTCATGGTGCGGATGCTATTACTGCTGTGCAGTTTCCAGAAATGATTATGTTGGATGGCGTTGAAACGCATTTGAAATACCGCTTCGAACCAGGTCACGTGTTGGATGGCGTCACGGCGACTATTCCCTTGGCCTTGTTGAATCAGCTTAATTCAACGCAAACGGAATGGTTAGTTCCCGGAATGTTGCGTGAAAAGCTGACTTATTTGATTAAAGCATTGCCTAAAACTTTTCGCCGCGTATGCGTACCTGTACCTGAGTTTGTCACGGTGTTTTTAGATCAAAACAAGGTAGGCGAAGGCGCAATTAAGCAAATGCTGGCTGCACATATTCAGCGCGTGACGACGCTAAAAATCTCAGTAGAAGATTGGACTGAAGAAACGCCAGCTCACTTGCTGATGAACTTTAGTGTCGTAGATGATGCAGGCCGTGAGCTTGCCATGGGGCGCGACTGGAATGCGCTCAAAAAACAATTAGGTTCAGCCGCGCAACTCACCTTTAGAAATACTTCGCCAGACATTGAAAAAACGGGTCTAAAGCAATGGGATTTTGGCGATTTACCGCAAACCTTGAATTTTGAGCGCGATGGCTTAAAAGTTGTGGGTTATCCCGCATTAGAAGATGATATTGATAGCGTTTCTGTGAAGCTTTTTGATACTGAGCGCGAGGCGGCTGTAAATCTACGTAAAGGTATTTGCCGATTAATTCGTTTTGAGTTAAAAGAACAAATGAAGCAGTTGGAAAAAAGCCTGCCAAATTTTAATCAATACGCCTTAACGCTCAGAAACATAATGTCGCCAGAAGATTTACGTGAAGATATGATTACTGCCATTGCAGACCGCGCCTTTATTGGTGAAGATGATTTGCCGCGTACTAATGCTGAGTTTATGAAGTTGAAACAACGCGCCAGAACACGTCTGCCAGCTGTTAGTGAGGCCATTGCAAGGCAAGCACAGGCGATTGCGACTGAATATCAGCTGCTCACAGTTAAGCAAGGTCAAATGGCAACCACAGCCAATCGATTAAAACGCGACTTGGATCAACAAGTTGGACAGTTAGTTTATAAAGGTTGTTTTAGTCAAACGCCGTGGGAGTATTTGCAGCATGTGCCACGTTACTTGAAGGCTTTAAGGTTGCGTATTGAAAAGCATCCTGCGAATCCAGACCGCGATGGCAAAAATGCAGGTAGCGTGGGTATTTTGTGGCAGAAGTGGCAAGATAAAGTGAATGCGCTACATCAGGCTAATCAGGATATTCCACAAGATTTGCAGGATTACCGCTGGTTGATAGAAGAGTTGCGCGTTTCCTTATTTGCGCAAGAACTTAAAACGCCATTCCCAGTGTCGATCAAGCGCTTAGAAAAAACATGGGCGGACATGCGCTAATTAGCGTTTGCCTGTAGTCAACCATGGAAATTAATCAAACTACTCCACTCGATAAAGCTGTAAATCAGTTTGACGAATTCTTGCTTAAGCCGCGTGGCGATAAGCTGATTCGTATTAATATTAGTCGTAACACACTGATTGCGATTATCTTTTCGCTATTGGTGCATGGGCTGCTTTTAATCGTGATGTTGCCAAAAATTGATTTTGATAACGCGGCTTCACCACAGCCAACGGCATTGGAAGTGAGTTTGGCGCCACCAACTCCGCCTAAAGTTGAAATTCCAGAACCAACTCCTGTAAAACCAGAGCCTGAAGTTAAAAAGTCGCCACCAAAAGTCATTACACGAAAACCTAGTAAAAATACAAAACCATCCACGTTCTCCGTGCCTGATGTAATTGCGACAAAACAACCAACACCAGAACCAACACCACCTAAAGAGATTAAGCCAAATGACGCGCCAACTGATATGGCTTCTTACGTTAAGGCGCAGCAAGCAAAGCGCAATGCTATGGAAGCTGATGCGGCAAGACAAAATGCAGAAGCCGTAGCGCGTGAAGCTGGCCCTAGCCAAGAAAAAGTCAGAGACGACAGAATTAAAAGCAATTTAAAGGTTGGTACCAATGGCATTTTTGAAATTACTAGCTTAAGTGGGCGGCATGCAGCCTTTGCATTTAAGGGTTGGACGAATGATTACAGCAGCGCAAAACGCGAATCGTTTGAAGTTGAGGCGGGTACAGGGCAAGACGTTAGATTGGTGATGATTAAGAAAATGATCTCTTTGATTCGTAGACATTATGATGGCGACTTTAACTGGGAATCTCAACGCTTGGGTCGTGAGGTAGTGAAATCAGCTCGCGCAGAAGATAGTGCAGAACTGGAAGAGTTTATGATGATGGAGTTTTTTGGCACTAACTACAAGAACACACCTTATTAGCGCTTTCTACATAAAAGCGCGTTACCTATTTTAAATCTAGTGTTTATTGAGCTATATCATATTAAAGTGTTAGCAATGCGCTAACATAACAATCAAGCCATTAACTGCAAAGTAAAACCATGAGTCAACATCACCTCAAGCCCTTGTTTGCACCTAAATCTGTAGCCGTGTTTGGGGCGAGTGACCGTGTTGACTCGGTTGGGCAAGTGGTATTTCAAAATATGTTGCAAAGTGGTTACCAAGGTAAGCTTTACGCAATCAATCCCAAACATAGCACTGTGCAGGGCTATAAGGTTTATGCATCCATTACTGAAATTAATGAGCCAGTAGAGTTGGTAGTCATTGCCACGCCGGCTCAGTCTGTGCCAGATATTATTGAAGCTTGCGGACTTAATAAGGTGAAAGTCGCCATTATTATTAGTGCAGGCTTTGGTGAGGCGGGTGCAGCAGGCAAGTTGCTGGAACAGTCTGTACTGGAGAAAGCCCAACATTATGGCATCCGCCTAATAGGTCCAAACTGTCTTGGTGTGATGTGCCCTGATATTGGGTTGAATGCAACATTTAATAAAGGCAGTGCCATTGCTGGTAATATCGCCTTTATTTCTCAGTCTGGCGCGCTGTGTACGGCGATTTTAGATTGGGCAAACGCGAACGACGTTGGCTTTTCCAATGTAGTTTCTATGGGTGCTTCAGTCGACGTAGATTTTGGCGAAATCCTCGATTATTTAATTTCAGATACTAAAACGCGTAGCATTTTGCTATATATCGAAGGTATACACGATGCACGCGGCTTTATGAGTTCTATTCGAGCTGCTGCGCGTATTAAACCGGTAATTTTGGTAAAAGTAGGGCGTCACCCTGCGGCCTCTAAAGCGGCTATTTCACATACTTCTGCGATTGTTGGTTCCGATGATGCTTTTGATGCTGCCGTGCGCCGTGCGGGCGTGGTGCGTGTGCAAACTATCACACAGTTATTTGCCGCGGCAAAGGCACTTTCATGCGGGTTTGATCCAACAGGTAGCCGCTTGGCAATTGTCACCAATGGCGGTGGTCCTGGCGTGATGGCAACCGATTACGCGATTGACTTAGGTTTACAGATCGCTGCATTATCAGATGTGACCATTCAAGCGCTTAATCAGGCACTGCCACCAACATGGTCGCACGGCAATCCGATTGATATAATCGGTGATGCGCAAGTCGATAGGTATGAATGTGCAGTCAAAGCCTGTTTAGAAGACCCCAATGTGGATGGGGTACTGACCATTTTGACACCACAGGCCATGACCAAGCCGCTAGAAGTGGCGAATGCCATGATTGCGTTGAGTTACCAATATAAAAAGCCTTTGCTAGCCTCATGGATGGGAGAAGCGCAGGTGAGCGAGTCGCGCGCTGCATTTAACCGCACTAAAATGCCTAGTTTCCGTAACCCTGAATCCGCCGTAGATGTATTTTCCTTTCTTTCTGCCTACCATAAAAACCAGAAACTTTTGATGCAAATGCCGGGACCAATCTCTCACCATTTGGCGCCAGATGTTGAGAGTGCACGCATGATTATTGAAGGTGCATTGCAAGAAAAACGTAAGATTTTGGGTGAAATGGAATCTAAAGCCTTGCTGTCAGCGTTTCATATTCCTGTGGCGCATACCATGGTGGCACGCTCTCCCAATGAAGCATTATTGATTGCGCAACAATTAGGTTTCCCAGTGGCAATGAAAATCAACTCGCCAGACATTACGCACAAGTCTGATGTGGGTGGCGTGGTGCTTAATTTAGCCAATGCACAAGAAATCCGCTCTGCCTATCAGTCCATTATTGAGAACGTTAAAAGCAAACGTCCTAATGCACATATCAACGGCATCTCAATTCAGCCTATGATCGTCAAACCAAATGGTCGTGAACTGATGGTAGGTGTGACTAACGACCCTGTATTTGGACCTATTATTACCTTTGGTGCAGGCGGTACAACCGTTGAAATTATTGCTGATCGCTCGGTAGCGCTTCCACCTTTGAATAATTTTTTGGTGAAAGATCTTATCAATAATACACACGTGGCAAAAATGCTAGGTACATTCAGAAATATGCCACCAGTCAATATGGAAGCGCTAGAGAGTGTGATGTTACGCGTTTCTGAAATGGTGTGTGAGCTGCCAATGTTGATGGAAATGGATATTAATCCGTTGATATTAGATGAAAATGGCGTGTTGGCTGCCGATGCTCGCATTATGGTGGAAGTGCGCCCACTAAGCGCAGACCGTTATGCACATATGGCGATTTACCCTTACCCGACTCACTTAGTCACCAACTGGCAGCTTGCCGATGGCACCGACGTGGTGATTCGACCTATACGCCCAGAAGATGTATGGCTAGTTCAAGATTTCGTGAAAAATCTATCGGAAGAAGCACGCTATTTTAGATTTATGAAAAGCGTAGAGCAGCTCAGTGAAACATTATTGGTGCGCTTTACCCAAATCGATTACAGTCGTGAGATGGCGTTAATTGCGGTAAGAAATGAAAACGACAAGGAAATCGAGCTAGGCGTCACGCGCTATGCCATTAACCCAGATGGTGAAAGTTGCGAGTTTGCCTTAGTTGTCGCTGATAGCATGCGCGGCGCTGGTTTAGGTCATAAATTGATGACGGCATTGATGGATATTGCCCGCACCAAAGGCTTAAGGCGTATTGAGGGTGAAGTGCTGAAAAATAACGCCAGCATGTTAAAACTGATGAAGCGCTTGGGGTTTACTGCCACGGTCAACCCTGACTATATCAGCATTAAGAATTTATATATAGATTTATTATTGATGCATACGGCTTACATTACCCATCAAGAATTTATTAAGCATGATATGGGGACAGACCATCCTGAGTGTCCAGCGCGTATTCACGCGATTCAAGACCAGCTGATTGCATCAGGCTTGTTTGATTACCTTGATCATTATGAAGCACCAAAAGTCAGCAGAGAGATATTGGCTTTGGCGCACACCGAAGAATACATCGATTGGGTGTTTAGCCAGTCGCCAGATTCAGGACTGATAGATCTTGATGGCGACACTATGATGAATCCGTATACTTTAGATGCGGCTTTGTACGCCACTGGCGCAGTGGTTCAGGGTGTAGACTTAGTAATGGCGGGCAATGTTAGTAACGCATTTTGCAACGTTCGCCCACCAGGTCACCATGCTAAACGTGGCGGTGCATCAGGGTTCTGCATTTTTAACAATGTGGCAGTGGCGGCTGCATACGCGCTTGAGCATCATGGCTTAGAGCGCATAGCTATTGCCGATTTTGACGTGCATCACGGCGATGGCACCGAAGATATTTTTCATGATGATCCGCGCGTGATGATGTGCTCAACCTTTCAGCATCCGTATTATCCATATAGCGGCGCCGATAGCGGTAACGAGCATATGATTAACATACCACTTGCGGCAGGCAGCACAGGTGAGCAGTTCCGCAAAGCTGTTACAGAACATTGGCTTCCAGCGCTTGAGCGTTTTCAGCCTCAAATGCTCTTTATTTCAGCCGGTTTCGACGCACACTGGGAAGATGATATGGGCGACATACAGTTACATGAAAAAGACTATCTATGGGTAACAGAGGCGTTAAAAGATGTAGCTAAACGTCATGCGAGTAATCGGATTGTCTCTGCACTTGAAGGCGGGTATGCTTTGCATGCTTTAGGGCGGTGCGTAATGACACATGTTAAAAGTTTGAGTGGGCTTTAGCCGCATATTTAATGCTAATTCATGGTTAATATTGAACCTAACGCTTAACGCACTGCCGTATTTGAGTGTATGCTTAGAAGTTAAAATTAGATTGGATAGATATGAAAAAAGTCATCAAAACTGAGTCGGAATGGCAAAATCAGCTTACGCCACTTCAATATGAGGTAACGCGTCATGCGGCGACCGAGAGGCCTTTTACTGGCGAATACGCAGATCATAACGAAGCAGGCATCTACACCTGCGTATGTTGTAATACCCCGTTATTTGAATCGGACACTAAATTCGATGCAGGTTGTGGCTGGCCTAGTTACTTTAAGGCGCTCAACCCTGCAAACGTGCGTGAACTAAAAGATAGCACTCATGGAATGATGCGCACTGAAGTTATTTGCAATGTTTGTGATGCTCATCTTGGTCATGTTTTTAACGATGGGCCTCCTCCTACAGGTTTACGTTATTGCATTAACTCTGCATCGTTGAGTTTTGAAGCTAAATAGGCTATATGTTAGAGATTTTAGCTAGTTAGTATTTGAACTTTTGTAGCGCAAAGCGCCCTAAGTCAGTGTAAAAATGACGGCTTGCAAAAATAGTGGCTCACTAAATTAGCTGCATACTCAGTTTAAACTAATCTAAACTTCTCTAAAACAATCACTTATTAATAATAAACATGACCCAACCCTTATTTGCAAGAACACCAGTTTTGAATGGCAACGATGTTGCTGCAACGCGCAAAGAGTTTCTTGAGTACTTTCTCTCCACGTTCAATCGCTATGAGTTGCTGTTTGAAACCTTAGTGAATGAAGACTCTTACCAAATTAAGCCTATAGCTTTACGTCATCCACTAGTTTTTTATTTTGGACACACGGCGACTTTCTTCCTAAATAAATTGCTTTTAGCTGGATTATTGAATGAGCGCGTTAATCCGAAGCTTGAGTCAATGTTCGCCGTGGGTGTTGATGAGATGAGTTGGGATGACTTAAACGATGCCAACTATGATTGGCCAACCTCTGCAGAAGTTAAGCATTACCGCCACCAAGTGCGTGATGCGATAGTTAACCTCATTCAAACCGCGCCGCTTACTCTGCCGATTGATTGGAATCATCCGTGGTGGGTGATAATCATGGGCATTGAGCATGAGCGTATTCATCTTGAAACGTCGTCCGTGTTGATTCGTCAGCAAGCGCCTGAGTTCGTTAAGCCACACGCAGCTTGGCAAGCTTGCACTCGTTCTGGCTATGCGCCACAGAACGATTTGGTTACGATTCCAGCAGGTAAGGTAGTTCTAGATAAAAAAGAGAACGCTGCTGAATATGGCTGGGATAACGAATATGGCTTGCATGAAACGGATGTTGCCGAGTTTCAGGCGAGCCGATATTTGGTGAGTAACGCTGAATTTTTAGAATTTGTCACTGAGGGTGGCTATGCGCAAGAGGCATTTTGGGCTGAAGAGGGGTTAAAGTGGAGACGCTATACACTGGCGGCTCATCCTACCTTCTGGGTGCGCAAAGGCGAAGTGTGGTGGCTGCGCCTGATGACCGAAGAAGTGGCTATGCCTTGGGATTGGCCAGTAGAGGTCAACTATCACGAAGCCAAAGCATTCTGCAACTGGAAAGCACAGGAAACTGGCTTAACGGTACGTTTACCTAGCGAAGATGAGTGGTATCGTTTGTATGATTTTGTAGGCGTTGCTGAAGTGAAAAATGGTGAAGTTGCCGCTTCTAATATTCATCTAGACCATGCTGCATCGCCTTGCCCAGTAACAGATTTTCGTCATGGTGAACTCTTTGATGTGACTGGCAACGTTTGGCAATGGACAGAAACACCCATCTACCCATTTAGCGGCTTTAAAGTGCATCCCTTATATGACGATTTCACCGCGCCAACATTTGATGGCAGGCACAATCTTATCAAAGGTGGTTCATGGATTTCTTGTGGCAACGAGGCAT
>JANLZY010000466.1:0-1524 GCA_031359365.1 Methylotenera sp.
ATAATCGCTTCTGCTGGCATCACTGGCGTTGATGGACCTCCTGGAATTACTGCTTTAAGCTTACGGCCTTTCCAAACACCACCTGCAAGCTCTAATAGCTCATTAAATGGCATACCCATTTTAACTTCGTAGTTGCCTGGCTTTTCAACATGCCCTGATACTGAGAATAGCTTTGTGCCGCCTGAATTAGGCACACCTAGGTCAGCAAAAGCTTGTCCGCCATGTTCTAATATCCAAGGGATAGAAGTGTAACTTTCCGTATTATTGACGTTGGTAGGCTTACCAAATACACCGTAGCTTGCTGGGAAAGGCGGTTTAAAGCGTGGCTGACCTTTTTTACCTTCAATCGATTCAATCAATGCGGTTTCTTCACCGCAAATGTATGCGCCGTAACCATGTACTGCATATAAATCAAAATTAAAGTTGCTACCTAAAATGTTTTCACCTAAGTAACCAGCTGCTTTTGCTTCGTGAAGAGCTGCTTCAAATATCTCGTAATCTTGCCATATTTCACCGTGAATGTAGTTGTAGCCTACGCGCGCACCCAATGTATAAGCGGCAATCGCCATACCTTCAATCAACTGGTGTGGATTATAGCGAATAATATCGCGGTCTTTAAATGTGCCTGGTTCGCCTTCATCGGAGTTACAAACCAAGTACTTTACGCCATCAAAATAGCGCGGCATAAAGCTCCACTTAAGACCTGTTGGGAAGCCTGCACCACCGCGACCACGTAAGCCGGAAGTTTTCACCTCGGTAATAATATCGGTCGCTTTAGTTTTCTCAGTCACGATGCGTTTTAACGCTGAGTAACCACCGAGTTTAATGTATGTCTCTAACGATGCTGGATTTTCTTCTGTGAGCGTGCGTAAGGTCACTAAAGTTTGACCTTTTAAATCCGTCATCACGACTGGCTTATGAAGTGCCGTTTTATCAACTGCAGATTTACGAGAGGCCATTATTTAAGCTCCTCAATAATCACATCCACTTTTTCAAGCGTCAAAAACTCATGCATTTCAGTATTGTTTACATGCATCAAAGGCGCGCCACCACAACAACCCATGCACTCACCCTCTTTTAGGCAGAATTTACCATCTGGCGTCACTTCATTAAAGCCAACACCAAGCTTAGCCTTTAGATGATTAACAATCTCATCACTATCTCGTAGCATGCATGAAATATTAGTACATATCGTGATTTTGTATTTTCCAACCGGAGACAAATCATACATATTGTAAAAACTTGCCACTTCCATCACAGCGATTTCAGGCATACGCAAATATTGTGCTATTTCAGTAATGCTTTCTTTCGACAACCAGCCGCGCTCCGTTTGCACAATACGCAAGGCGCTCATCACCGCCGCTTGGCGTTGGTCAGCTGGATATTTTGTCAGCTCGTAATCTATTTTCTCTATGGCTTGTGGACTTAACATTTTTTATCTATCAGACCTAATTATCTATCTATTTCGCCAAATACAATATCTTGCGTACCAATGATAGCCACCAAATCGGCAATCATATGCCC
>JANLZY010000478.1:0-5758 GCA_031359365.1 Methylotenera sp.
CTTTAAGCTCTTTGATTGGAATACCCACATTTTTTTCTAAATCAATCAAACGTTGTTGTTGATCTAAAATTGAGTGGTTGTAACGTATTAATTTCTCAATGTAAGGTTTGTCTGCTTTTAACTCTTCAGCCAACCAACCTAAATTACTCTCATTACCTGGGAATGATTTAATGAAATGCAATCTAGGCATACCTGATTTTTCTACGCAGAAATCAAGCACTTTACGTTCATGACTACGAATAGTTTCAACTAAATCGCGCACTTGATCGCACAGTCCTTCAACTTGTTTTGGAGAGAATCTGAATGCTGTTAACTCAACCAGAATTTCTGATAATAAAGTTTGATATTCAGGGTCTTGTGAGCCTCTTAAAGGTAAGATTTCCGTCATTTTTTTGTTCGCTGCGCGCACTACCGCAAAGCGATTAACAACTTCTTCTTTAAGCTTGGCGAGTGCTTCAGCAGAGATTGCAGCAGCCTTTGCGCCGTCTTCATCTTCACCCTCGTCGATCTCTTCATCAACTTCTTCTTCGTCTTCTGCGGCTTCAATCACAACATCGGCAACTGCACCCACATCAGAATCAATCAAGCCATCCACTAAGTCATCAACGCTTAACTCATCGTTTTCAACTTTATCAACCAAAGCCAATAGCGCAGCAATAGTCGTTGGGCAAGCAGCGATTGCTTGCACCATATGTTTAAGGCCGTCTTCAATACGACGCGCAATTTCAATTTCGCTTTCACGGGTAAGTAAATCCACTGTACCCATTTCGCGCATATACATACGCACAGGGTCAGTTGTACGACCAAAGTCTGAGTCCACTGTAGCAAGCGCCTGTTCAGCCTCTTCTACTGCATCTTCATCCGTCACCGCAGGTGGTGCATCAGACATGAGCAGCACTTCAGCATCAGGCGCCTCTTCGTACACCTGAATACCCATGTCATTAATCATGCCGATAATGCCATCGATTTGTTCGGAGTTTTGTACATCATCTGGAAGATGATCGTTAATCTCAGCGTAGGTTAAGTAGCCGCGCTCTTTACCTAATACAATTAGAGATTTTAAACGTGAGCGGCGTTCTTCAGCGCTAGCTTCTTGCAGCTCAGGGCTAACGAACTCCATTTTGTTTTTTTCTGCTAACTGATCGCTTTTCTTTGGTCTTGCCATGTACTCACCTCTAATTTATGCAATTACCATGTTTTTATTTAAAAATTGGCATGGTGAATGTAATTTCCGTAACCCTCTATTATAGCAGAAAATATCGCTATTTTGACCTACAGGCGCTGCTAATAATTCAACGTCGCGACACTAAACACGACCAGTAAAAACTATTTTTTAACTTTACTCCCTAAACTTTTTAGCAAGCTTCGCTCATCCTCCGTCAGTGCGCTTAACGGCTTTTCACTGACCTGTGCCAGCAACGCACTTTCATTTTTCTGTAGATAAAGCTGCTTTAATTGCTGCCTTGCACCAGACATCGCAAGAGCTAAATCCAGTGTTTCATCCAGCACATTAAGTTCTTTTTTAAGCTCAGTAATGATATTGGTATCAACTTTACTTTCCAACTCGCGCATTATCACTACTGGTTTAGAATGAGGATGCATGAGGCAAGTTTCAATAGTCTGTCTCAATAATAATTCATCACCTGAACTGCCCGATATCCACAGCAGATCACCCTTATCTACCAGCGCAGGCTGCATAATCATGGTTAAACAAAAATGGTGATGCAGAGAGTTGGTTGTACGCGTAAGCTTTGGCCTAGCTTGCGCCGGCGCTTTATTCAGATTAGGCAACTTAAGCAAGCTCTGCATTTCATCTATGGATAATTGCGCTAATTCCGCCACTTTCTTTCGCAAATACATCGCGCTGCGTGGCGCATTGATTTGCTGCATGATGGGCTCAGCTTCGTTCAAAAAACGCACTTTATCCTCTTGGCTTTGCAAAGGATTATCTTCACTCAAATGCTTCAAAATATACTGCGAAAGTGGCATTGCGGTTTTAATTTCCGCCTCAAATTGCTCTTTACCAAATTCGCGCACATAAGAATCAGGGTCATGCGCTTTGGGCAAAAATAAGAATGACAACTTCAAGCCATCCGTAAGCGCCGGCAAAGCGTTCATGGCCGCACGCCAAGCTGCGGTTAACCCTGCATTATCGCCGTCAAAACAAAATACCACCTCATCGGTTTGCCGCATCAACTTAGTAATATGAAAAGGCGTGGTAGCCGTACCTAATGCTGCCACAGCATACTCAATACCATACTGAGCCAACGCGACTACATCCATATAACCTTCAACTACCAATGCGCGCCCTGCATCGCGTATCGCTCTGCGTGCTAAAAACAAACCATAAAGCTCATGGCCTTTTTGAAATAGCGGCGTTTCAGGTGAGTTATAATATTTTGGAGTATCTTCTGGGTTAATCACGCGACCACCAAAGCCAATCACTTGGCCTTTTTGATCATGAATCGGAAACATGATACGGTCACGAAATCGGTCGTAGCGGCGGCCTTGATCATTCTCAACCACCAAGCCCGCGACACTTAAAGCTTCATTATCATAATTAGGGAAAACACTCTGTAAATTTTGCCAGCCCGCAGGTGCGTACCCTACTTGAAATTTAGCCGCCACTTGCCCGCTTAAGCCACGTGCTTTTAGATACTCAATGGCTCGAGGAGATTTTTTAAGCTCAGCTTTATAGTATTGAGCCGCTTGCTGTAAAGACTCTTGCAAACCCAATACCACCTTATGCTCAGGTTTGTTAGTATCGCGCGCTTCTTGCGGTACGATCATTCCGACCATTCGAGCAAGGTCATTAATCGCCTCAACAAAACTTAAACCTTGGTATTCCATTAAAAAACCAACAGCTGTGCCATGCGCACCACAACCAAAACAATGATAAAACTGCTTAGTTGGACTGACGGTAAAACTAGGGGATTTTTCGTTATGGAACGGGCAGCATGCAGAGTAATTAGCCCCCGCTTTTTTCAAGGGCGTGCTTTTATCAATCACGTCAACAATATCAACGCGATTTAACAACTCTTGAATAAAGCTCTCTGGAATCAAAGTATTCTGCTTTTATAAGATTTTAGGTAATTTTAGCTTATTTTAGAAAAGTCGCTTCTAAAATAGAAACTAAATAGAAATACCCAGAAACAAAAAAGGAGCTTCTCGCTCCTTTAATATTTTTTGCTACCTGTCTTTTACTTAAGCTAATCGAGTTTTAATCAAACCTGATATTTTTCCCATATCAGCCTTACCAGCAACTAGCGGCTTAATCGCAGCCATCACCTTACCCATATCTTTAACACCAGCAGCGCCTGTATCAGCAACCACTTGATCTAAAATACTCAGAATTTCCGCCTCAGTCAGCTGTTGTGGCAAATATTCCTGCAACACACTCACTTCGTACTTTTCAACATCAGCTAAATCTGTTCTGTTTGCAGATTCGTAAGCAGCGATTGAATCGCGACGTTGCTTGAGCATTTTTTCGATAGCGGTAATAACATCTGCATCGCTTAACTCAATTCGTTCATCAACCTCGCGCTGCTTAATAGCGGCCTGCAATAAACGAATGGCACCCAAACGCGCGCTATCTTTAGCGCGCATTGCAGTTTTCATGTCTTCAGTGATTTGTAACTTAAGGCTCATTTAAACTTATGCACTCTTAACGTAAGTATCAAACTTAGCCTGATAATCCGCCATGTGTTCAGTCAAGGCGATTTTGTATTGATTAACAAAGTAATCTAACGCGGCGGCTTTTTCAGTTTCGAAGTTTTCTTTGGTGCCACACTGCGTAGCAATCAAAAACGTATTAAACCGCGCAGAGGCAAACAAAAAGCTCGCATTAACCACACCAACATCGTTGCTTGCAGCTTGTTCATTGGCAAAACCAATGAACTTATCTGTCAAACCCCAAAATTCAGCATCATCTGTATTAGCTTCTGCTTGCTTTGGCTCTGTAATATTCTTTCCGGCCATTACTAATAACTAGTAAAGTTTAGCTGGAAGTGTTTGTTTTAATAAACGGCGATACTGACGTTTAACGGCAGCAGCAGCTTTACGTTTACGTTCCCATGTTGGTTTCTCGTAGAACTCGCGAGCGCGAAGATCGTTCAACAAACCTGTTTTTTCAATTAGGCGTTTAAAACGGCGAAGGGCAACGTCAAACGGCTCATTTTCTTTTACGCGTACACTAGACATTCGATCTCTCTTATAACAACAAATTTAATATGGGTATACTCAAACTTCTAACAGGCACTTACGCACTTCTGATTTAGAAACCGAGAAAAGCCGACTATTTTAATCGCATAATTGTTTTTATTCAATTACTTTTATGCATTTATACCCTAAATGCGCAATAATTCCACCTTTAAAATATTTAAAGTCATTAAATAGATGTCGGAATTCCTCAAATGATAGTCTTAGGCGTTGAATCATCCTGTGACGAAACAGGGCTTGCATTATACGATACCGAGCAAGGTTTGCTCGCACACGCATTGCATTCGCAAGTTGAAATGCATGCTGAGTATGGCGGAGTGGTGCCTGAACTTGCCTCACGTGACCACATTCGCCGCGTGCTGCCACTTACTGAAAGCGTGCTAAAAACTGCCAACAAAACTCTAAAAGACATCAACGCAATTGCCTATACACAAGGGCCTGGCTTGTCTGGCGCGCTGTTAGTTGGTATTAGCTTTGCTGAATCGCTCGCGTTTAGCTTACAAATCCCTACAATTAATGTGCATCATCTTGAAGGGCACTTGCTTGCGCCTTTGCTTGAGGCCAACCCGCCCATATTTCCATTTGTAGCGTTGCTTGTTTCAGGCGGTCACAGCCAGCTGATGCGTGTAGATGGCATTGGTGAATATGAATTGCTAGGCGACACTTTAGATGATGCTGCTGGTGAAGCTTTTGACAAAACCGCTAAATTATTAGGTTTAGGTTATCCAGGTGGCCCTGCGCTATCTAAATTGGCGCAAAGTGGTAAAGCGCGCTTTAAGTTACCGCGACCACTACTGAATAGTGGCGACTTAAACTTCAGCTTTAGCGGCTTAAAAACGGCGGTGCTCACACTAGTGAATCAACACCAACCTTTAGATGCCACAACCACAGCAGACATTGCTTGGGAGTTTCAAGAAGCCGTGACTGAGATATTAACGCTGAAATGCATGACGGCTTTGCGTGAAACAGGTTTAGATAACTTAGTAGTTTCAGGCGGCGTAGGCGCAAACTCAAAACTGCGTGAAAAATTAAATGCTGCTACCAAACGTAAATTATGCAAGGTCAGCTATCCACGCTTAGAGTTCTGTACAGACAACGGCGCGATGATTGCCTTTGCTGGTGCTATGCGCCTTAAAGCCATGCAGGGTAACGGTAATAAGAGTTATGGTTTTAGTGTACGCCCACGTTGGGATTTAGCGGAATTGCAAAAACCCTCTATTTAAAAACTTACTTTTTCTTACCAAAACCAGATTCAGTGCCAGCAAGCAACTTTTGAATATTGCTTCTATGCCGCCAAATCAGCATTATCGCCATTATAGTGACCGCAATGACATAGTCGTTATAGGCTGACAACAGAAACCATGCGTACACTGGCGCAAGTGCTGCCGCCACAATCGCACCTAGCGATGAGTAACGCGAAACAGCAAATACCACAATCCACGTCACTACTGCAGCTAAACCAAGTAATGGCGAAATGGCTAACATCACACCAAGCGCTGTAGCGACGCCTTTTCCGCCTTTAAACTTATAAAAAATCGGG
>JANLZY010000013.1:0-2988 GCA_031359365.1 Methylotenera sp.
ACGTAAGTAAGCTAAATTCAACTGATAGTTATACATTTTTCTGCTCGTTTCCTGGTCATGCTTTTATGATGAAAGGTGCTGTTAAGTTAGTTTAGAAATGTCACTGTTTTTGTAATTTAGCTACTTAGTAATGTTTTATTATTTATAAAATTTAGCCAGCCAGTAACGATTGCTCCGTCAATTTCGATTGACCGTCAACATTTAGTTAGCCAGCCATTCACTATATGACGGAGTTCCACTATGCAATTTAACGCCATGCAATTTAACAAGCGTCAGTCACTGACTTTGTTGGCAACACTTACCGCTTTAAATAACCCAGCTTTTGCCGAAGATATTGATCACTTAAAAGAGGTGGTGATCTCTGCCACAGGTACTGAGTAGGATGTTGATGCTGTTTCAGCACAGTAACGACTATTTCGGATGACTATATAAAAAACAGACGCCGGCAACCCAGCCGCGCTTCTGGGGTATTTAGTGCAACTGGCCACGCGGTAATGAGGACATTAATTCTCGTGGCTTTCGCGCACAGCAACCTCTAAAAGTGAACAAATGGTTGTCAAACTTACTAGAAGTTAACCCATATCTACATAATGATGCAAAGTCGTTGCAATTTTAAATAATAATAGTTATCATTCGCAGTTATATTTACATAACTTTACAATTAATAAATCTTTTATGCAAGCCACCGCGAGATATCGCCTTTAGCCAGCAAAATTTCAAACCTAAAGGAAGGTATCAAGTGGCGTATCCGCATTCAGTCAAATTAAAACCATTATCTATGGCCGTTGCCATGTTGTTCACAGTAGCGCCTATAAGTGTGCTAGCTGCAGAAGCTGTCGATTCAAAAGAAACTATAGTGCAGCCTAATAAATCAAGTACTCCGGCTGATAGTAAGGCTTTAGCTACACTATCTACGGTTGATGTGCAGAGTACCAAGCAAGTGGAGGCTGGTGGTTACCAAGCCACTAAAACGCGCGTAGGCAAAGTGTTGCAAGATCCACATGATATTCCGCAAGCAATTACCACGGTGACGCATGATTTAATGCATGATCAGCAAGTGGGCAGTTTACGCGAAGCTTTACGCAATGTAGCGGGGCTAACATTTAACGCCGCAGAAGGCGGACGCAGTGGCGACAATATGAATTTGCGCGGCTTTTACACTTTTGGTGACATTTACTTAGATGGCATTCGTGACACGGCGCAATATAATCGTGAAACCTTTAATTTAGAACAAATTGATGTATTGCGTGGCTCTGCCGCCATGTTGTTTGGACGTGGGCAAGCAGGCGGCGTGATTAACCAGGTATCAAAAACGCCAAAACTCAAAGATGAAAATACCATATCAGGCAGTTTGGGTAACTACAATTACCAGCAAGTAACAGGCGATTTTAATAAACAGTTGTCAGACACCATGGCGATTCGCGTGAATGTCATGGATAGATCTGAAGAAACATATAGAAAAAACCCTGCCACAGGCGATAGTCCTAGCTTTGATAGAAAAGGCATCGCGGTAAGTTTTGGCGCGGGCATCGGCACGGAAAATGAATTCTTATTGAGTCATATTTACACCAAAACTGCCGATGTGCCAGATTACGGCATTTCGTTTGAGAATAAACGTCCTGTTAATGCAGTCAACATTAACGATAAAACCTTTTACGGTGGCGATAAAAACTTTGATGATAGCGATACCAATATTACCACAGGCACATTTACCCATAAATTTTCAAAAGATACTGAGTGGCGTACGCAGCTAAGACACGCCGAATATGACCGTGATTATTGGACAAAAACGCCAAGTGCCACGGTGTTGCCAGCATTTAACTATAGCGTAGGCGGCAACCCAACGCGCACTATGGAATATAAAACCGATACGTTGCAATCAGACTTTAGCATCAAGCTTAATTTAGCTGGTATGCAACACCAAGTACTGGCAGGGTTGGAATATTTAAAAGAGGACTCAACACGCACCTCCTTGCAGCAGTTAAACCCAAGTACAGGCTTGCCATTCACGCAAGCAGGGGCGGTAACCGCTGCGCAAGTGGCCGTTGCAAACGCGGTAACAGCTGCACAAAGAGCCGCTGCAAATGCTGCATTAACCGCTGCAAATGCTGCATTAACCGCAGCAATCAATGCTAACGGCGTGTTTTACGATAAGAATGTGAAATCTACTGCTGCGCCTACTAATTTTACCGCTGATAATTATGCTGTTTACGCGCAAGATACCATTGAAATCGTTCCTAAATGGGATGTGCTAGTGGGTGTGCGCCGCGATGAAATGAAGGCGAAATATTCTAGCACCACCTCGCCTAGCCTTAACTATGGTGAAAATAGCTATCGTGCAGGTTTATCATGGCACCAAACCCCAGAAAATCATTATTATGTGAGCTGGAGCGATTCATTTAGCCCAACGGCTGACTTGTATCAATTAACTGTTAAACCACAACCCGCCGAGCGCAGTAAAACCCTAGAGCTAGGTGCAAAATGGTTGTTATTAGACGGTGATTTGGCGTTACGTACCGCGCTATACACTGCCACTAAAGATTGGGAACGTAATACCGATTTAGAATCAACCGCCGCCATTCTGACCAAAAAACGCCGCACCAATGGACTAGAATTTGAGCTTGCAGGACGTATTACTGATGATTGGGAGGTATTCTCAGGCTTAGCGTTTATGAACGCAAAAATACTAGAAGTCGCAGAAAACATTAACGTTAATACAGGTGCAATTACCGTAGGCGATGCTCGATTTGTAGGACAACGCGCACGCAATACACCTGTAGCTACGTTTAATGCTTGGACGACTTATAAGTTTGCCAGTAACTGGAAAGTAGGCGGTGGTGTGGAGATGAAAGGTGAGCGCTATGGTTACAATCCTTCTGCTGCAAATGGAAGTGCAAGCTTTGTAAACGGCGAGTTTAAGCCTAATGCACTTCCTGGCTACGCACGTTTAGATGGCATGCTGGCGTATGAAGAGAAAAAATGGGCGGT
>JANLZY010000069.1:0-7998 GCA_031359365.1 Methylotenera sp.
CATAGTTTTCAGGCACACATGGGCTCCATGCGCTCGCCTAGCCGCGGGCGAGTACATATACGCTCCAAAGATCCGCAGGAGTACCCAAGCATCTTGTTTAATTACATGTCTACCGAACAAGATAGAAGAGAGTTTCGTGCAGGTGTGCGCATCACGCGCAACATCATGAAACAAGCCGCGCTTGCGCCTTATGTAGGCCGAGAAATCTCACCAGGTGATGGCGTGCAGACTGATGCAGAAATAGATGCTTTCGTCCGCCAACATGGTGAAACGGCGTATCACCCATCTTGTTCGTGCGCAATGGGCTATGATGAAATGGCCGTGGTTGATGCGGAAGGTCGTGTGCATGGCCTACAAGGTTTGCGTGTAGTTGATGCATCTATCATGCCTGAAATTGTCACAGGAAATTTAAACGCGCCTACGATTATGATGGCCGAAAAAATATCAGACCTTATTCGTGGTCGCAAACCACTTTCTGCCAAATCAGTGCCGGTGTTCATTCATCTACTTCATCGCAATATTGATGCAGCGTCAAACACATAACAGATATTAAGTGATCTTCTCCCAAATCCATGCGCTAGCACTGGTCGAGCTGTTAGGTGTACTAGCTTTTGCATTTACAGGCATTATAGAAGCACGCAAAAAAGGTATGGATCTTATAGGCGTTTATACCGTGAGTATGATCACCGCCTTTGGTGGCGGCACCGTTCGCGATCTAATGATAGGGCATTACCCTCTATACTGGGTGCAACACTCAGGCTACGCTTTAATGCTGCTAGGCTTTGCAATAGCCGCTGCGCCACTATCTGCCGTGTTTTACGAAAACCCGATTGTTACTAAAGTTTTTGTCACATTAGACGCACTTGGTCTTGGTTTATTCAGCACAGTAGGCGCCAGTATGGCTCACCAAGTAGGCTGTGATTTTTACATGTCGATATTGCTAGGCGTAGTCACAGGCGTATTTGGCGGAATTATTCGCGATATTATTTGCAACGAAATTCCCAATGTCTTTCGTCGCAATGAGCTTTACGCAACATGCGCCGCACTCGGTAGCGCGGTGTTTTTAATATGTCTATATTTAGGCGTAGATGAGCTTTCGAGTACGCTAGTCGCCATTGCTTTTACAACTGCTTTAAGAATAATCTCAATAAAATATCGTGTTAAATTACCTTTTTAAATCGTGTTGTTGCATAAAAATTAAAGCCAGTTTAATTTTTATTAGTTTTGACGATAATTGTGTTGGTTGTTATAATTGTAGGATACAGTAGTGACAAATGCATTTTTGTTGCAATTTAGATGGCGTTTAGTAAGTAGTTTTCGCCAAATCTTTTAATGCCGCCTCTTGCGGCATTTGTTTTTAAATCAAACCATTTTATATAGGACTAAAAAATGACTCAAATCATCATTGACCATAACCCATCTGAGGCTAAATTAAAAGAACTAGGCGTTTCTAGCTGGTCTATCTGGGATTGCGCACCATCAAAATTCCCATTGAACTTTGATTCAGCAACTGAAAGCGCTTACTTGCTTGAAGGTGAAATTCACGTTACTCCAGTTGGTGGCGAAACTGTTGTAGTTAAAGCAGGCGACTTTGTTGTGTTTCCAAAAGGTTTGAAATCAAACTGGGAAGTAACTAAACAATTGAAAAAACACTACAAACACTCATAGTTGTGTGAGAGTTTGTTAATTAAAAAAGCCTTGATGATTCAAGGCTTTTTTATTACTTAAATGATTAGCTTATTAACCTGGTAGCAAACTATTGAAAATTAAATTTCTGAAGTAATGGCTTCTTTTAGCGCGATGATGCGAAGAGCATCAAGTTTTTGGCCTTTATTTGCGGAGATTAAGAAGGTGTCTTCAGCGCGATTACCTAGGGTGTTAATTTTCGCATTATGCAGTTCAACTTCAAGTATTAGGAACTGATGCGCCAAGGTGGCGAGTAGGCCAGGACGATCGTTGGCAATGATTTCTAGCTTACAATTATTATTGTCAGCTTCCTGCGTAATCGTGACTTGTGCCAATATAGGCATATGCTTTACTTGGCGGCTGATTCGGCCCTTAAGTGGTGATTCTAGTGCTTGGGTTTTATCAAGCTTTTGTGTAAGTTCTATTTCAATAAACTTTAATAAACCACTGTAACTTACAGACTTACCTGATTGATCTAAAACAATAAAGCTATCAAGAGCATAGGCGTGATCGGTGGTGTAAATCTTGGCTTCAACAATGTTATAGCCCATGCGATCAAAAAAGTTACATATTCTTGCGAATAGGTCGTTTTGATCTTTGCTGTAAATCATTACTTGAATGCCATCACCACTTGGACTCAAACGAGCGCGAACAATTGGTTGTGTAGTATTTAGGTGCGGTGTTAAAAGGCGACTGTGCCAAGCGATCTCATCACTTTCATGGCGAATAAAGTAATTGGAGCCGAACTTTTCCCACAAATGTTCGTAAGAATGTTTACTTAAGCCAAATTTATTGAGTCGCTCTGCAGCTTCAGACTTACGGGTTGTAATGGCTTGTTGAACATAAAGCAATTGGTTAGCTAATGCGTGCTTGGTAGCATTGAATAGGCTTTCCAGTAGTCTTGCTTTCCATGCATTCCATACTAATGGGCTCGTACCTCGAATATCAGCAACGGTAAGTAAATACAGTGCCACCAATCGACGCTCATTTTGAACAAAGCGTGAGAATGTTTCGATCACGCTTGGGTCTGATAAGTCCGATTTTTGTGCGGTAGAAGACATTTGCAAGTGTGCGGATACCAGCCATGCAACAAATGCGCTATCTGCTTTAGAAAGTCCATGTAACTTGCAAAATTTAATCGCGTCTACCGTGCCAAGAGTGGAGTGATCGCCGCCACGGCCTTTTGCAATATCGTGGAATAAAGCCGCTAAATATAATAAATGTGGTGCGTCAAACTCTGCAAATAACCTACTGCACAATGGAAACTCATGTTTAAGCTCAGGCTTAGCAAAGCGACGCAGATTAGCCAGTACATTCAGAATATGCTCGTCCACCGTGTATACGTGGAATAGATCATGCTGCATTTGGCCAATAATTTTGCCAAATGCTGGAATATAGCTACCTAAAATTCCATAACGATTCATGGCGCGAAGTGCGTGATTGACGCCACTTGGTTGCGAGATGATTTCAATGAATAGTTTTTTATTAACAATATTTTGCCTGAAATCACGGTTAACTAAGCGTTTAACTCTTTGCATATTGCGTAGCAATGTCGCACCCATCCCATCGAGTTCTGGATGCTGTTGCAATAATAAAAAAGCTTCAAAAATTGCTGACGGCTGTTGTTGCAATAATCCTGCTGTTTTAGCCTCTAATAATTGGTCATGCGACTCAAAGTGCGCATTGATAGATTTTACGATTGGTGGATTAACAGAAATAATTTGCTGAAAAGACTTGAGCAATACCTCGTTTATCAGGCTAACGAATTTTACGCTGCGGTAATAACTTTGCATTAATTGCTCACTGGCGCGTTTGCGTGGTGTATTTACGTAGCCAAGCGAGTCGGCTAACTCGTTCTGAAAGTCAAACAATAAGCGGTCTTCACGACGTTTACTGATGAAATGCAAGCGTATACGTAATAATTGTAAATTGCTTTGATGTTGCTGAATCTGTCTGGCTTCTAGTGCGGAAATAATATTTTGCTTGGTGAGCAAAGACCAAATATTATTAGCTGCTGATTGGCGTGCACTAGCCATGTTCAAGCTTTGCGCAATCCACAATATCATGTGTAAGTCGCGTAAGCCGCCGGGGCTTTCTTTGATATTGGGCTCTAAATTATAGGCAGTATCATTAAATTTCGCATGACGATTGTTTTGCTCTTTTAGTTTTGCTCCAAAGAAGCCGGTAATCGCAGCTGGGCTACTGAGTGTGTGATTAATTCCATCTAAAAAATTTTCATAAAAATTAGCTTCGCCGGTAATTAGGCGAGATTCGATTAAATTTGTTTGTACCGTAATATCTTTTTCTGCTTCGTGGACACACTCGCTTAAACTGCGTACGCTATGGCCAACATTTAAGCCAATATCCCACAATAAACCTACCAGTACTTCTAGCTTGGCATTGATGCTAGCATTAGCTTGTAGATCATCGGGCTTGTGTAGATCAGACTCTGGTAATAGGATAAGTAAGTCAATGTCAGAGTAGGGGTATAGCTCACCACGGCCATAACCACCCACGGCTATTAAGCAGCAGCGCTTATCAATATCTGCTTGCTCCCAGATGTTAACAAGTATGCGATCTATCAGCTTACAGTGCTGCTTAAATAGGCGAGTGTTATTTGGCGTTTTTAGAAAATCAGTTTTTAATGCGAGAAAGCCATCTTTCAAATATTGCCGCAACGCGGCTATATTGCTCTTTTCAGACACCTTTTCCGTATTTACTTGACTGTTCTGATCATCCAATAACATTTGCTTAGATTGGCTTTTGAGAAGACTCTAGTTTTTGCCCAAACTCTGGGGCTGCTGGCGAGCCGCTAGATAAAGTCATCACTTCATAGCCTGTTTCCGTGACCAAAATCGTATGTTCCCATTGTGCGGATAGGCTGCGATCTTTAGTGACAATGGTCCAGCCGTCTGGCATGTGTTTAATATCGCGTTTGCCGGCATTAATCATGGGTTCAATGGTAAACATCATGCCAGCTTTAAGCACCACGCCCATGCCAGGTCTGCCGTAATGCAGCACTTGAGGATCTTCATGAAAGACTTTGCCGATTCCATGTCCGCAAAATTCACGCACCACACTATAGCCACTTTTCTCAGCAAACGTTTGAATAGCAAAACCAATATCGCCTAAGGTAGCGCCAGGTTTGACTTTACTGATGCCTAACCACATGGCCTGGTAAGTGATTTCACACAAGCGCTTGGCTTGGTTGGTGACTTCGCCCACATAAAACATGCGGCTTGTGTCACCGTGGTAACCATCTTTAATGACAGTAATGTCGATATTGACAATGTCACCATTCTTAAGCGCTTTATCGCTAGGCACGCCATGGCAGATTTGCTGGTTAATCGAAGTGCAAATAGATTTAGGGTAAGGTCTATGGCCATCTGGTGCATAATTAAGCGGCGCTGGGATGGCTTGTTGCACATCAACAATGTAATCGTGACAGAGTTTATCTAACTGGTCTGTTGTCACGCCATGTACAACGTGTGGGGTAATGAAATCAAGCACTTCAGAGGCAAGCTTGCCTGCGATGCGCATTTTTTCTATATCTTGCTGATTTTTGATTGAGATTGCCATGAGCTTGCTAACTTGTGAATATTAGACCTATTTTAGCATAGCAATTATTCATAATTTTAATTTATAGCTAATGCCTACGGAATGTTTGAAGCGGCAACAGTTGGTGTACCTACGATCCGCATCACTTTGGCAACATCCATGCGTAAGAGTTCGGCGATATCAGTGTAATCATCTGGCAAGGCGGCATCATCCCAGCCGTTAGCTGAGTGGCGTGCAAGATTCACTGCTAGTGTCACATTGCGCACACGCTGCTCACTTGATGCGCCATCTTGCATGAGTTTGGAAAGTAGTGGCGGTAGCTGAAATGCTTCAACTAACTCTTTTTGTAAATCTAGTAATTTAAAGCCTAGCACCTCTTCTTGCACCGCTGCGCTTCGTAGTGATTTATCCGCATGTTGCATGGCATATATTGCATTCATTTTGTCTGGCGAAAAACACCACATCAACATTTCAGATAAATCATGCAACAATGCCGCAGTCCGTACCTCTTCCGCATGTAAATCGGCCAAATGCGTAGCCCAATCTGCAGCAAAATGAGCGGCTTGATGCGCGCGGTGAACTAACTTAAGTAAATGCATCAAAGCTGGAAGGTTAGTCTTTAACATGTCTTCAACCAAAACTTTAGGCGATAGATTTGTGAAAAATGACGTTATTCCCATCATTAATATGGCTTGGTCAGCCTGGACTAAATCTTGCAGTTGTTTTTTACCTCTATGATTTTGAGAAAAGCTCAGTACTTTAAACACCATCATAGGGTCATTCAGAACGGCTGTAGAAATAGCGCGTGCGCTTAAATTATCCTCATCTTCTTTGAGGCGTGCGATTTCTCGTGCAGTATGCTTAAGAACAGGAATTTCTGCGTTCCTAATAAAGCTAATCCAAGTGTGGATGTCTTTTGAGGTAAGCTCTTGGGGTGTTGATGTCATTACAATCTCCTTCAGTAGCTTCGTAACATACGCTAGTCAATTAAGTTTATATGCGATAAAAAGAGCTGAAAAAATAGTGCTTACCTTGCAATTGCTATACTTTTAATTAAAATGTCGCCCAACCGAGTTCACGTTAATTAAGTTAAACCTGAATCTGATTTGAATAAAGTGAAGGAATAAGCTAGTAAACTCATATGCTTAGTGGTATTATTTCGCCTCTGCAATTTGGCAGAAATGCATTTGTAAAAATGTAATGTTTAGATGCAGTTTTAAAATTTACACACAACCCAATCAAGGGTGCCTAAAATTTTAGCGGTTACTTCAAAGTAATTGCTTGTTAATTAAGGTGTTTTTGGAGTTGTGTGAATATATAACCCTTTTGAAAAGAGAATTATTATGTCAGTCACTATGCGTGATATGTTAGAAGCCGGCGTTCACTTCGGCCATCAAACCCGTTACTGGAACCCAAAAATGGCACCGTTCATTTTCGGTGATCGTAACAAAATCCATATTGTAAACCTTGAAAAAACATTACCAATGTTTGAAGATGCGCTTAAACACGTGCGTACATTGGCTGCAAACAAAGGTCGTATCTTATTCGTTGGTACAAAGCGTCAAGCGCGTGATATCGTTAAAGAAGAAGCTAGCCGTGCTGGTTGTGCTTACGTGAATCACCGTTGGTTGGGCGGTATGTTAACTAACTTTAAAACAGTTAAACAATCTATTAAACGTCTTCATGACTTTGAAGTGATGTTAGAAGATGGCAGTTTAGAAAAATTCGGTAAAAAAGAAGCTTTAGGCTACAAACGTGAAATTGAAAAATTAGAGCGTTCAATCGGTGGTATTAAAGAAATGGGCGGTTTGCCAGACGCTATTTTCATCATTGACGTGGGTCATGAAAGCGGTGCGATTACTGAAGCTGCTAAATTAGGTATTCCAGTAATTGGTATTGTTGATACTAACAACTCACCTGATGGCGTTGCTTTTGTTATTCCAGGTAATGATGACTCAAGCCGTGCAATTCGCTTGTATGCTCGCGGTATTGCGGATGCTGTTTTAGAAGGTCGTAACTCTGTGATTACTGAACTTGTTAAATCAGCAAGTGAAGAGACTACAGAAGTTGCTGAAGCTACAGCTGCGTAATTAACTGTATCTTAAAAGGGGCTTAAGAGCCCCTTTTTTAATTTTAGAACATACTTGATTAAATTCATGTTCTAAATAAAAAATTAAACATTAAAATCAATAAACTAAGTCATCAATTTAATGTGACTTATGAAATTTAGGAGCTTAAAATGGCTGAAATTACCGCAAGCATGGTAAAAGAATTACGTGAGCGCACTGATGCGCCGATGATGGATTGTAAAAAAGCGTTGTCTGAAGCTGAAGGTGATATGACACGTGCAGAAGAAATTCTACGTGTACGTTTCGGTAACCGGGCAAGCAAAGCGGCAGGCCGCGTGGCTGCTGAAGGTACAGTGGGAATTTCAATCAGTGCTGATGGTAAAACTGGTGCGATGGTTGAAGTTAACTCTGAAACAGACTTCTGTGCTAAAAATGAAGACTTCCTGAAGTTTGTAAACGAATTGGCTGGCATTATTGCTAATAGCACTGCCGCTGATATCGAAGCTGTAGCAGTTCTGCCTATGAGTGGTGCAACTGTTGAAGAAACACGTGCTCAATTGGTTGGTAAAATTGGCGAAAACATTACACCACGTCGTTTTGTACGCCCAGTTGCACAAGGTAAATTAGCTAGTTATGTACATGGCAGCAAAATCGGTGTGTTAGTTGATTTGGTTGGCGGTGATGA
>JANLZY010000104.1:0-3342 GCA_031359365.1 Methylotenera sp.
TAGCCCTTGGTTTTGCCGAAGAGCAAGCTGCAATTTGGCATAGTTGGACTAAATCACCTAACGGCATCATTTTAGTCACTGGGCCGACTGGCTCAGGTAAAACCACCACGCTTTACGCCACGTTGCGCACACTCGCCACGCCGGAAGTCAATGTGTGTACGGTAGAAGAGCCGATTGAAATGGTAGAACCGCTGTTCAACCAAATGCAGGTGCAACAAAATATCGGTTTGACCTTTGCAGGCGGCATCCGCACACTGATGCGGCAAGATCCTGACATTATCATGGTAGGTGAAATTCGCGACTTAGAAACTGCCGACATGGCGATACAAGCGGCACTCACAGGTCACTTGGTGCTCTCCACCCTGCACACCAATGACGCGCCATCAGCCGTCACAAGGCTATTAGATTTAGGTGTTCCATCATATCTAATCCACTCCACAGTACTCGGCATTATGGCTCAACGCTTAGTGCGCACACTATGCACCAGTTGCAAGGTAGCCGAGCCGATTGAACAAAGTAAGTGGGATGCACTCGTAGGTAACTTCAACATACCCAAACCCGCGCATATCTACAAACCTGTAGGCTGTATGGAATGTCGCAACACAGGCTTTAGAGGCCGCAGCGGCATCTATGAAATGCTTACCATCACTCCAGCATTACGCAAACTCATTACACCAGAAACCAACTTGGCCGATCTCACCAAGCAAGCTTACAAAGATGGCATGCAGCCTTTAGTCATTAACGGTGCAGAGAAAATCGCAGCGGGCATTACGACCATTGAAGAGTTGATGAAAGTGGCTCCACCTCTAGAGTTAGAATAAAACTAGTCACTTATGATTAATTAAACAGCGTAGCTCGTATGCAATACGGGGACAATCTACTTTGCTGGCCAATATAAATCTTCCTTTGCTAAAGAATATCTAAATAAACATAGTCTTATCTCAAAAACAAGCCATCACCAACACTTTCATTCTTGACCAAATGGCCTCAAACCGTTAATCTATAGGGTTACCGAATAATGTATAAAATATAAAAAATATTTTAATTAAAAGATTTATGGCAGATACTCCAAAAAACAGCAGTTCCAAGCAACTGAGCTCTAAACCAATCACAGGCGCGGAAATTTTAATTCGTTGCTTGCATGAGGAAAACGTTGAGTTTGTGTTTGGCTACCCAGGCGGCGCTGTGCTGCACATTTACGACGCTATTTATCATCAGGATAAATTCAAGCATATTTTAGTGCGTCACGAGCAAGCTGCATTGCATGCGGCTGATGCGTACTCTCGCTCTACAGGTAAAGTGGGGGTTGCACTTGTCACCTCTGGTCCAGGCGCGACTAACGCAGTGACTGGTATTGCTACCGCCTATATGGATTCAATTCCTATGGTGATTATTAGTGGGCAAGTGCCTACTTACGCCATTGGTGAAGATGCGTTTCAAGAGTGCGACACAGTTGGTATTACTCGCCCATGTGTAAAACATAACTTCTTGGTTAAAGACGTAAAAGACATTGCTGCAACCATGAAAAAGGCATTTTACGTGGCGGCAAGTGGCCGTCCAGGCCCTGTTTTAGTCGATATTCCAAAAGATATTACCGCTGATCTATGCAAATTTGAGTACCCAGAAAGCGTCAGTTTACGTTCGTACAACCCTGTGACTAAAGGTCATTTAGGTCAAATTAAAAAAGCGCTTAAATTACTCGCCGAAGCGAAACGCCCAATGGTGTATTCTGGCGGCGGAGTTGTATTGGGTGATGCATCTGCACATTTAATCAAGCTTATTCAGTCTATGGGCATTCCTATCACCAGCACCTTGATGGGGCTAGGCGGGTTTCCTGCGTCTGATGAAAAATTCTTGGGCATGCTTGGTATGCATGGTACTTATGAAGCCAATATGGCGATGCAAGAATGTGACGTGCTTTTAGCCGTTGGCGCACGTTTTGATGACCGCGTAATTGGTAATACTAAGCACTTCTTGTCAACGCCACGCACGATTATTCATATTGATATTGACCCATCGTCAATTTCAAAACGCGTAAAAATTGATGTGCCTATCGTTGGTGACGTTAAATCTGTACTTGCAGATATGAATGAACTCATTGCAACTGAAAAGGCTTCCAATCAATTCAGTCAGAACACTAATGCGCTAGCGGCTTGGTTTAAGCAAATTAACGCTTGGCGTAGTAAAAAATGCTTAGACTTTAAGCAAAGTGACGAATTTATTAAACCGCAATACGTTATTCAAAAACTACATGAAGTGACTAAAGGCGAAGCTTTTGTGACGTCAGATGTTGGCCAACACCAAATGTGGGCGGCGCAATATTACAAGTTTAATGATCCGCGTCGCTGGATTAACTCTGGCGGCTTAGGCACGATGGGCGTTGGCTTGCCATATGCAATGGGCGTGCAGTTTGCGCATCCAAACGCACAAGTGGCATGCGTAACGGGGGAAGGCAGTATTCAAATGAATATCCAAGAGCTTTCAACTTGTGCGCAATATCATTTGCCGATTAAAGTCATTATGCTGAACAACCGCTACTTAGGTATGGTGCGTCAATGGCAAGAGTTTTTCTATGAGAATCGTTATTCAGAATCTTATATGGATAGCCTGCCAGATTTTGTTAAATTGGCCGAAGCTTATGGTCATGTAGGTATGCAAATCACTAAACCTAGCGACGTTGAAGGCGCATTGAAAGAAGCTTTTGATATGAAATCACGCTTTGTATTTTTAGATTTCATTACTGACCAAAAAGAAAACGTATTCCCAATGATACAAAATGGTAAAGGTTTATCTGAAATGATTTTGGCCAGTGATATTGGCGCGGAGGATCTGTAATGACTACTAGCGCTCCACGTCATATTATTTCACTGCTCATGGAAAACGAAGCTGGCGCACTATCACGCGTAGCAGGTTTATTTTCAGCGCGCGGCTACAACATTGAATCACTCACAGTCGCCGTGACAGAAGACCCAACATTGTCTCGCATGACCATTGTCACTTCAGGCTCTGAAGCGGTTATCGAGCAAATTATTAAACAATTAAACAAGCTCATTGACGTTGTAAAAGTGCTTGATTTAAACGATGGTAAATTTATCGAGCGCGAATTGATGCTCGTAAAAGTCAAAGCAACGGGTGCGTTTCGTGAAGAAATGAAACGCATGTGTGATATTTTCCGTGGTCGTATTATCGATGTGGCCGACGGCAGCTTTACTATTGAGCTTACCGGCTCAGGCACTAAGTTAGACGCCTTTATCGAAAGCCTTGATAAAGCCGCAATTTTAGAAACAGTACGTACAGGCGCTTCTGGCATAGGCCGCGGCGACCGCATTTTAAAAGTTTAAG
>JANLZY010000113.1:0-3121 GCA_031359365.1 Methylotenera sp.
CAACACTGGATATTGAGCAGATGGTAAACGAAGGTGTGCACCGTGCGTATCTGTTGCCAGAGAATAAATTACGTGCTTCTATAGTGAGCGACCCCGCTGGGAAGCGCGCCAATACTAAAGATAACACGCCAGCAGTAGTGCATGTTTCGCTAGTGGCGGGTGATAAGGTGGATGTGCAAATTGCTGCAAAAGGCGGCGGGTCTGAGAATAAAGCCAAGTTGGCAATGCTCAACCCGAATGACAGCATAGTCGATTGGATTTTAGAGGTCGTGCCCCAAATGGGTGCGGGCTGGTGCCCACCGGGTATGCTGGGCATTGGAATAGGCGGTAGTGCAGAAAAAGCGATGCTGTTGGCGAAAGAATCTTTGATGGCGCCGATTGATATGCACGAATTGAAGGCCAAAGGCGAGAATAAAGAAAAGCTCAATAGGATAGAAGAGTTACGTTTAGAAATTTTTGAGAAGGTGAATAATCTAGGTATAGGCGCACAAGGTCTAGGTGGTTTGGCAACGGTATTGGATGTGAAGATTTTAGATTACCCAACCCATGCAGCTAGCTTACCTGTAGCCATAATTCCTAACTGTGCCGCCACGCGTCATGTGCATTTTGAGTTGGATGGTAGTGGTGTTGCAGAATTAGAAGCGCCTAACTTGAGTGACTGGCCTAACGTGCATTGGGCGCCAAGTGAAGCTTCGTTAAGAGTGGATTTAGACGCAATTACTCAAGCAGATATTCAAACTTGGAAACCAGGACAGACATTATTGTTGAATGGAAAATTGCTTACAGGCCGAGATGCAGCGCATAAGCGGATTGCAACGATGTTGGCTAAAGGTGAAAAACTGCCTGTAGATTTTAAAAATCGTTTCATTTATTACGTAGGTCCTGTTGATGCTGTACGTGATGAAGCGGTAGGACCCGCTGGGCCAACTACTGCAACGCGTATGGATAGTTTTACTGAAATGATGTTAAGTGACGTTGGCCTGCTAGGCATGGTCGGTAAAGCTGAACGTGGCGATGAAACTATCGCTTCTATCTCAAAGCATAAGTCTGTGTACTTAACTGCTGTAGGCGGCGCGGCATATTTGGTGAGTAAAGCCATTAAAAAAGCTGAAGTGCTGGCGTTTGCAGATTTAGGTATGGAAGCGATTTATGAGTTCACAGTGCAAGATATGCCCGTGACTGTAGCGGTAGATAGCAAAGGTAATTCAGTACACACTACAGGACCAGCCGAGTGGAAAGAGAAAATTGCACAGCATAAGACGATAGAAATTCACTCTGTGCCTTAGGTTTTGTGCCTTGAGTCACATGAGCATCGCATTATTTGCGGTAATATCTGTCAAATTGATGATAGATGTTTAGAGAGCGTAGATGAAATGCTAAAACTTTTGTTACAAATTGCTATTTTGCTTGGCTTGGTTTTGAATATAAGTATCGCAAGTGCAGGTGATGTGCTGACTTACTTTATCGATAGCGATGACGGATATTCTGGCCCAACAGTTGAAGATAATATTGTCGCCATGGATACTGACAAAAATGGCTTTGCCGATGTCACTGAAGTGCGGGCATTTTTAGCACTAAAAAACGGATCTGAATATGAAAAAGAGATTTTAGATAGGTGGCAGTTGCGTAGCCAAGGTAAGAGTTGCACGCTGCCGCCAGATGACAAATTATTTAACCAAACTTACTAATTAACAACGCGAACTGGCTTAATTTTGAAGTTTTACAAATGTGAAATTTTTCATGATTTAGGCTGGTTTACAATAGTGCAATATATTTTTAAACAGTATTTTTATAAGAGCCTTAAATTACCATGTTAAAAACCTATCAAGCCCATGTTGCAGAACGCAGCGCTATTCAACTTCCGCCACTACCCTTGTCTGCTGAACAAGTTGCGCAAGTTGTTGAGCTACTTAAAGCCCCACCAGCAGGTGAAGCTGAGACACTACTTGATTTAATTGCCAATCGCACACCAGCGGGCGTGGATCAAGCTGCTTATGTGAAAGCCGCTTTTCTTGCAGATATTGCCAAAGGCATCGCTAAATCACCATTAATTTCACCAGAAAAAGCGGTGGAGTTACTAGGCACTATGCTTGGCGGTTACAACGTACAGGCTTTAGTTGCTTTACTCGAGACGCCGATGGCTGCTCATGCAGTCAAAGCTTTAAGTAGCACCATTTTGATGTTCGATGCATTCCATGATGTAGATGTATTGATGAAAGCGGGTAACTCACATGCTAAAAAACTGATAGAAAGCTGGGCGAATGCCGAGTGGTTTACCAATGCACCTGTATTGGCTAAAGAAATTAAAATGGTCGTATTCAAGGTGGATGGTGAAACCAATACCGATGATTTAAGCCCTGCACAAGATGCATGGAGCCGCCCAGATATCCCACTGCATGCAAAAGCCATGCTGATCAACAAAATGCCTGAAGGTTTAAAACTGATTGATACCTTAAAACAGAAAGGCTTGCCGTTGGCTTATGTGGGTGATGTGGTGGGAACAGGTTCATCACGTAAATCTGCGATTAACTCAGTGCAGTGGTTTATGGGCAATGATATTCCTAACATCCCAAACAAGCGTACTGGTGGCGTGATTTTAGGCGCTAAAATTGCACCGATTTTCTTTAATACAGCAGAAGACTCAGGCGCTTTGCCGATTCAATGTGATGTGTCTAAGCTGAATATGGGTGATGTGATTATTATCAAACCGTATGAAGGCAAAGTGCTTAATGAAGCTGGCGATGTGCTTTCTACATTTGAATTAAACCCAGTCACCATGCCAGACGAAGTGCGCGCTGGCGGTCGTATTCCATTGATTATTGGTCGTGGCTTAACTTCGAACGCACGTAAAGCATTAGGTTTACCAGAAACTACTGCATTCATTAAAGCTGCGCCAGCCGTCAGTTCAACCAAAGGCTATACGCTTGCGCAAAAAATGGTGGGTCGCGCATGCGGTTTGCCAGAAGGCGTTGGCGTGCGCCCTAATACTTATTGTGAGCCAAAAGCCACAACGGTAGGCTCGCAAGATACTACTGGCGGTATGACGCGAGATGAGTTGAAAGAACTAGCCTGTTTAGGCTTTAGTTCAGATTTGGTCATGCAAAGCTTCTGCCATACCGCA
>JANLZY010000119.1:0-6879 GCA_031359365.1 Methylotenera sp.
AAAAATACGCTCCCTACTGAAAATGAACCCAGGCAATTGGCTGGCAAAGCCGTCATTGGGTTCTTACTTAACGGTGCACAAGGTGATGATGACGAAGCGCACGGCGGCCACTTTGCGGTGGTAACTGGTCGCATGGAGCACAGTGGCGATTACTCTCGCTGGTTAGTGAACAACTTTTACAATCTCGCATCCAATAGTGAAAAAGGTATTATTGCAGCCGTGACACCCATGGATAAATACTTAGCTGACTTAAATAGTGGTCAAAGTTATTATCGTCCATCTTATATGTTGGTCGCGGTGTTAAAAACGGACAAAGTTTCTACACAATTCCAAGCGGCTATCAATAAAACCTTTACGCACTTTTATCGCAATGATTTGGTTTATGAACACTCACGTAATAACTGTGCAGGTATCAGCATTGACGCTTTACGCGCCCTAGGCTGGAACATCCCAACCCGTGGTGTAGAAAGCCTACTTAAAGCCACCGCTGCTTACTTTTACGTGAGCGCCACAGAAGTGAGCCTAAGCAAAGGCCGTGCGATTTATGATTATCTCAACACCGAAACTACGCGTCTTTTTCCTGCGGTGACGTTTGATGCAATTGGTGAAGATCTATTACTAGGCGCCAATCAATGGTCAAGCAAGCTTTACACTGACCACAACCCAACTACACCTTTTATGCGCCAAATTGGCGAAGATATTGAAGCGATTTATTTTGTACGAATTCCGCAAATTCCTTCTAGCCGCGCTTTTGGTTTAGCACCTGTGTATAGCTTTGATCAATACATGCATCAGGCACCTGCTGACCGCAGCCAATGGAAGATCATACCGACTACGCCAAATCCTCTGCCTGATGCGCTTAAAGATGGCGCAGCATTAAAGTTAGCGTCGCCATCATTACTACCGCTACCAGTAGCTGCTGTATTAATGTTTATTGTAGGTGGATTGGCTTGGATAACACGTAAATGGCTAAAGCACAGAGCTAAAAATTAACAGTCAGCTAATGAAATCTAATGAATTTCACTAGCTGTCATTCATGACTCTAGTCATTCTGTTAATTCAATACAGGCTTATAGTAGCAACACGTTAAGCAGAAATGCGATGCGAAATTAAACTAAAAAGGAGAATTATTATGTGGACAACACCAGCAGCTACAGAAATGCGTTTTGGTTTCGAAGTTACAATGTACGTAATGAATAAATAGTTTAAATAATAAGCTCACGCTTATGCAAAAGGGTGCTTTATGCACCCTTTTTTATTTTCTACTATGAATTTAATGATTTAAATTTTTACTTATTAATCACAAACTCTTTCGGCAAAAATACCCAAATCTTGCCTGTTTGCTTCATTGCACCAGCCTTGGCACCTGCTTCATTACCATCACCCCAATAGAAGTCAGCGCGCACGCCGCCTTTAATCGCTCCGCCAGTATCTTGCGCCATCATCAAACGTTTAAGCGGCTTAGAACTGTTCGGCTCCGTGGTAGATAAAAATACCGGTGCGCCCAACGGCACATATTTAGGATCTATAGCCACAACGCGCTCGGCTAGAATAGGCACGCCTAGCGCCCCCAATGGGCCTGGCAAGCCCGCGGGCAACTCTCTAAAGAATACGTAGCTGGGATTGCTATTCAGTAATTCGCGTAGCTTGGTTGGGTTATTGCGCGCCCAATTTTTAATGCCATTCATAGAGGCATTAGCCATGGTCAACTCACCACGTTCTACGAGTAAGCGCCCGATAGAGTTATAAGTCATTCCATTTTGGTCTGCATAGCCCACATGCACTTGCTCGCCACTTTCTAACTGCACTAGCCCTGAGCCTTGCACTTGTAAATAGAAAACATCAATGATGTCATCTATGTACATAAACTCACGGCCTTTTAAAGGTGCAGCCTCTGATTCAATGTCTGCTCTGTTGTAGTAAGGCACTAATTTATTTCCTACCAATCGACCACGTACACGCTTGTATTTCAATTCAGGAAACAAGCTATCCAGCTCGACCGTCACCAAATCAGTTGGCACTTGATATAAAGGATTAGGATATTTGGCAGATTTAAAACGACTGCCTCTTAGGATTGGCTCGTAATAGCCTGTGATTAGGCCGCTATCTGACCCATCAATATTGGTCGTTTTATAGACAGAGAAGTTTTGTTTGAAATACGCAAGAATAGCTTCTGAATTAGGCTTATTGGCTGTTTGACTATTAAGTTGTGTAGCGGCATTACAGACTTTTTGCCACATAGGTTTATTGATGAGGGTACTGCAACTTTGCATCCAAGCTGGCCAAGATAGACTCAAATCAGATAAATTTTGTTTACTTTGACCCAGGCCGTCCACCTCTTCCCATAGCGCAGGCTTTAATAAACCGTAGTCAGCGATTTTAGAATCAACAGGTTTTATGTCTGTAGGCTTTACATCAAGAGGCTTAGCATCTATTAACGGTCTATCAGGCTCAACAATTTGTACAGGGCTAGTATCAGGTACCGTCTTTACAGCATTTTTATTCGGGCTACAGTCGCACTTAGCAATTGGCTTAGTGGGTGGGCTTGCTTTTAGACTTTTACTTGCGCACGCGGTAAGACCACCGCTAATCAACGCCACTAAAATAAGTGCTGAAATTCTTTTTATCAATTGATTGTCATCACTTTAGAGGCTAAACGAGAAATTAAGCATTAATGCAAAACTCTAGGCATATTAAGGGTAAACGGGTGAATCACAACATCAAACTGTGTACCGTCATCTGCCACCATTTGGTAAGTGCCATGCATTTCACCCATGGGCGTACTTAACACGGTGCCGCTGGTATATTCAAAATGCTCATTCGGATTCAGTAAAGGCTGGGCGCCAACCACACCTAAACCTTTGACTTCCTGTTGTTCACCATTCGCCTCTTGAATTATCCAATGACGGCTAATTAACTGCGCCGCAACATTACCAGTGTTCGCGATTTTAACGTGGTAAGCAAACGCGTAACGATTTCGTGCAATATCTGATTGATCTGCAAGAAATTCCGTTTCAACCGTGACGGTGCATTCGTAATGCTTATCCGTGGTCATTTTGTAATCAAACCTTCAGATGGTGAGCTTGGGCTAGCTGAATATAGTTTTTTAGGCATACGGCCAGCTAAATAAGCTTCACGCCCAGCTTCAACCGCTTTTTTCATGGCTGATGCCATCAACACAGGATCGCGCGCAGCGGCAATAGCGGTATTCATCAGCACACCTTGGCAACCAAGCTCCATGGCAATCGCTGCATCAGAAGCGGTGCCCACGCCAGCATCCACAAGTACTGGAATTTGAGCATTAGCGATGATAATTTGCAGATTCCACGGGTTTAATATCCCCATGCCAGAGCCAATTAAAGACGCTAATGGCATTACAGCGCAACAGCCGACTTCCTCTAACTGTTTAGCGATGATAGGGTCATCAGAACAATATACCATTACGTCAAAACCATCTTTTACTAATGTTTTAGCCGCCGCGAGTGTTTCTATCATGTTCGGATACAAGTTATTAGGATCTCCTAATACTTCTAGTTTCACCAATTTGTGGCAATCTAACAACTCACGTGCTAAACGCAAGGTACGCACGGCATCATCAGCCGAATAACAACCTGCAGTATTCGGCAGATACGTGAATTCTTCAGGTGGCAGAAAATCCAATAAAGAAGGCTCGCCAGCATTCTGGCCAATGTTAGTACGACGTATCGCCACCGTGATAATTTCTGCACCGCTAGCATCAATTGCCGCACGTGTTTGCGCGAAATCTGCGTATTTACCAGTGCCCACTAATAAGCGGGATTGATAGCTTTTACCTGCAATTTTTAATAAGTCTAACAATTTTGTATCCTTTTAACATTGTAGTTTAGTGGTTAACGCAGCGTCTTAATCTCAAGTCCGACCTAAGTCTTTTTCGACCCTAACCGCCACCTACCGCACCGACTATTTCCAACTTATCGCCATCTGCCAACTGTGTATCTGCAAACTGACTGCGTGGCACTATTTCACCATTACATTCAATAGCCAGGCGCTTGCCTTCTAAATTAAGATTAACCACCAATTGCGCTACTGTGAAGTTTTCCGCCTCAAAACTGCGCGGTTTACCATTAATAATGAGTTGTATCGTGACAGACATAGGATGAACTTTAGCAAGAAGTAAAAATTTATGCACTGCATAAAATAATTACAATATAAAACATCATTTTACGAAATTAGTAGCTCGTATAGCAAACCTTATCTCTACTATTTTCTCGGACTGTTATTCTGAAGCACGGTGAAATTATACTGGAAACTAAAAACTTACCCCTTAAAAACTGAACAAAATGACACGCCACCAGTCCTGACTATAGGTAATGATAAAAATCGAATGACACTACTTTTCTCGGTAAGATATCATGAATAGATTGTTGCACAATCAGTATAAAATTAGTCCTTAATTATTTAGAGGTGGTCACCGTGAGCAACGTCACTGAAATGCAATTTATTGCCATACCACACCATACACCAGAAAATCTTTCTGACCGCGTGGCTTTAAGAATTACCAAAATTTTGCGTTTTTTTGCAGATACTTTTTTTGCTAATCGCTATGGGCATCGTGCCGTTGTGCTAGAAACCGTAGCGGGCGTGCCTGGCATGGTGGCTGGGGCATTACAGCATTTAAAAGCGATTCGTCTTATGCAACCTGATAATGGCTGGATACGCAAACTTTTAGATGAAGCCGAAAATGAGCGCATGCATTTAATGACGTTTATTCACATTGCACAGCCGAATAGATTTGAGCGCTGCTTAATTATGTTGGCTCAAGGTATTTTCTATAATCTATTCTTCCTACTTTATTTAATTTCCGCAAAAACCGCGCATCGCTTGGTGGGTTACTTTGAAGAAGAAGCAGTTTACAGCTATACAGAATATCTAGCAGGTGTTGATAATGGCACCTATGAAAATGTACCCGCGCCGCAAATTGCCATTGATTATTGGCAACTTGATGCAAGCGCTAGGCTAAGAGAAGTGATTATTGCCGTGCGCGATGACGAAGCTAATCACCGTGATGTAAACCATTATTTTGCGGATGTGTTAACCATAGCTAATCCTAAACAGCCTTCAATATGACGGCGCATTTGTCTTAACATCATGAGTGCTTGATCCAAGTTATTCAACATCATCCTTACCGTAATGAATTTCATCGTTGTACAATATCGAAATTATTTTACTACACAGTCATTTAGACGCGCATTCACGCGCTCATTTAAAAGGTAAGCAATGAAAGTTCAAAGCCAAATCGCAGACATCAATACCGCAACCGGTGTGATGCGCACGTATATTCATCGCCCTGTAGGCGGCAAGCCAAGTGCTGACGGCAAGTTTCCAACTGTTTTGTTTTATTCTGAAATTTTCCAGCAAACAGGCCCGATTGAAAGTGCAGCTAAAATCATCGCTAGCCACGGTTATGTAGTGCTAGTACCTGAAGTGTTTCATGAATTAAACCCAATTGGTACGATATTGGCATATGACGATGCTGGTCGCGATAAAGGCAATGCGGACAAAGCTGCCAAAGATGTGCAAGGTTACGACACAGACAACCAAGCCATGATTGCGTTTATTAAACAACAGGATTGGTATGACGGTAACATTGGCGCAATGGGCTTTTGTATCGGCGGCCATCTAGCTTTCCGTGCAGCGCTGCAGCCAGAAATCAAAAGTACCGCTTGTTTCTATGCAACCGATTTGCATTCAATGACCATCCCGAATAAACCTGGTCAACACAGCATGGAACGCCTGAGCGACATTACTGGCGAACTGTTGATGATTTGGGGTAAGCAAGATAACCACATCCCAACCGCTGGACGTGCTCAAGTGTATAACAAGTTAACTGAAGCTAACCTCACGTTCACTTGGCATGAGTTCAATGCGCAACATGCCTTTATGCGTGATGGCGATGAGCGTTACGATGCCCAAACGGCAATGCTCTGCTACCAATTAGCGTTGAACTTGTTCAGCCGAACAATGTAATCGCAATAATACTTTTAAAAAGCACCTTAATTTGTAAAAAGCCCTTGTTTAGCCGTATCGCGGATTGCCGCGACGGCTGGATGATCAAAACGCCGCTCAACTGAAATGGCGTAGTAATAATCTTGCACTTCTTCAGTTTTGCCAAGTTCAATCACCCCAAATTGCTGCACAATTTCCGACGCAATGACTGAGGGTGCCATAAAAATACCGATACCAGCTTGACCAAAAGCTTTCATCAATGCGCTATCATCAAACTCCCCAACAATTTGTGGGCGAATACGCTCCGCATCAAACCAGCGCATCAGCCTACGACGCATTGCAGTATCTAAACTCGGCACTAATAATGGCGCCTGATTCAAGCTCGCTGGGAAGCCTTGCTGATACTTGGCTGCCAGTGTAGGCGTGGCAAAAAAGCTGATGCCACATTCACCCAGTTTATGGTTATTCCCCTTGATGTCCAATTGCTCAGGCATGGGTCTATCTGACAGCACTAAATCTAGACGATGTATGGCCAAATCACCTAGCAGCTTATCTAACTTATCTTCTCTACAGATGATTTTTATCGGCTCATCTAAAGACATTGCAGGCGCCAACAAGCGATAGACAATTGATTTAGGCATCACATCTGCAATACCCACTCTAAACTGCGTCATACGCTTAGTAGAGCCGCCAATGAGCGCTTGTTCCATCGCCGCACCTATTTCAAAAATCTCTTCAGCATAAGAGAGCGCTAACCTACCAGATTCTGTGAGTTCTAACCCTCTGCCAACACGTCGAAATAATGTGGTGTCCAATGCGGCCTCTAGCAGCCCAATTTGACCACTTAAGGTTTGTGGTGTGAGATCTTGCTGTGGGTTATGGTTTGGGTTTGTT
>JANLZY010000141.1:0-2005 GCA_031359365.1 Methylotenera sp.
GGCGTGCTATCAGGTATTGGTGGCTGGGCTGGCGTTGCGATGAACCTTGGTATGACTAACCCAACAGACGCTTTAGGCGCTGCGGGTGGTTATGCTGAATTAACAAAATACAACGCGGCTCCTGGCGGCGGTGCATTAACAGTATTCAGCCTATAATTTAGTCGTAAGATTAAATTGTAACTAAATACAAGTTAGTTCAAACGTAGTAATAAAAACACCCCGACTTGTCGGGGTGTTTTTTTATATCTAATACAAATAGTCTGAATCAATATCCATATGTTTTATTAATATAAAACTGCTTATAAAGCAGCAAATTAGTTACAATATTGAGTTGTTTAAAATGCTATCTCTGTAAGGTCTAAAAGATAAGAACTTTTTTATCAGCCAAGCACTCTATACAATAAGGCGGTTGTTAATAAACTGCATATTTGAAAATTAAGGAATAAATAATGTTGAAGCATGTTAAAAAGCAATTGGGCTTGACGTTACTGTTAGCCATTACAGCAAACATCAGTTATGCAGCAGATCCTGATATCCCAACACTTAGTCCTGACGAAGGTCGTATCGGAGAAATTAGGCGTGTTGTAGATGAGTCAGAATTTAAAGTATGTGCAGATCCAGAAAATATGCCATATTCAGATGTCAAAAAACAAGGATTTGAAGACAAAATTGCTGAAGTGTTAGCCAATGATTTAGGTAAAAAGCTAACTTATACATATGCTTATAGTCGCCAAGGTTTCTTCAGGAATACCTTAGGTGCTAACCGTTGCGATGTGGTTATTGGTACTACTTCAGACAGTGACATGATGAGAACATCTAAGCCTTACTATCGTTCAGGCCATGTGTTTGTTTGGCGTAAAGATAGCAATTTCAATATTACCGACTGGACATCACCTGATTTACATAAAGGATTCATTGGTGTGGTCGATCACAGCCCAGCAACTATTCCAATGGATGCAAATGGGTTAATTGCCAATGCTCGCCCATATCGTATTCAGCGCGATTTAAACTTACCAGCTAGTTTTATGATTGATGATTTAGCTAAGGGTGATATTGATATTGCCATTGCTTGGGGGCCTATAGGCGGCTATTATGCTAAACAATCAAAAGTACCAATGGTGGTTGCGCCGATTCCTGAGTATGAAACCCAAAACGCTAAAGGTAAAGAGTACTGGAACATTTCAGTTGGTGTTCGTAAAAAAGATAAAGATCGCATGGAAATGATTCAAGGTGCTTTAGATAGAAACCAAGATAAAATCATGAAGATTTTAGATGATTATGGTATTCCACATGTGCCAGTAGTTGAAGGCGATAGCTTGATGAATTCTTATAAAAAATATGGTGCCAATCCTAAAAAGGTAGAAGGCAATTAACTAGTATTAGAAGTAAGCTTACAAACTGCTTGGTTGAAAAATTAACCAAGCATTTTTATGTGCTAGAAATACAAGTGTAACAATGTCTTTATGGGCACTAGTAGTGATTTTTATTCAATCTGGGAGATCGCATGTTAGGTTTTAAATCAATTAAAGCTGCTTTATTAATTTCAATGCTTGGTATAGTCGGTTTAGCAGCTACAACACAGGCTAGCGCAGCTTGTAATTTAGTTTCAACAAAAGATAACACTCCACTTGCAGTTAAGGCTGTAGATACTGACTCGCCAGAAGCAAAATCATTTTTAGAAACTTGTATTAACCCATACACAAAAGCTTATGCAGCAAATCACGATCTAATTAAAGCTGGCGGTAAGAAACTGTTTGGATATAACGGTTGTTCTGGCTGCCATGGTGGTAAATTAGAAGGTGTTATGGCGCCAGCATTGAATAAACAAGGTGGACAGGGCGCATATGACACAAAATGGGTTTATGCAAAAAATTCAACTGATAAAGGTATGTTTGAAACAATCTCTGCTGGAACGCCAGGTATTTCAGGTGGTTTGATGCCTGTGTGGCATGTACATCAGCCAGATCATGTTGGTGATGGCTTATCTACAGATGAAATTTTAAAA
>JANLZY010000142.1:0-4099 GCA_031359365.1 Methylotenera sp.
GCCGATACTTGCTGTGCGAGCATGTTGCGATTATCGAACAAAGTGCGTAACAGGCCTTCAATTTCTAAGGTTGGATTCAAGCGGGCGCGCACTTTTTTGATGGTGTTCACTAAGTCAGATAAACCTTCTAAGGCGTAATATTCACATTGCATCGGTATCATCACCGCGCTAGAGGCCGTGAGTGCATTCACCGTCACCAAGTTCAGGGCAGGGGGGCAATCTAACAATACAAAATCATAAGGTGCAGCTTCTTCTGCGCTCACTAATTTTGCAATCGCCACTTTTAAGCGATTTTCACGCGCCAGCTCATTCACCAACTCAACTTCCGCACCTGCTAAATCCCGATTTGATGGCGCAATATCAAAGCCGCCTTTTTCACTGGTTAAAATCACTTCTTTTAGCGACCTCTCACCAATCAACACATGATAAATACTGAACTTTAAGTGTGCTTTATCTATACCACTGCCTGTACTGGCATTGCCCTGCGGATCTAGATCAATCAGTAAAACACGTTTACCTAAACTCGCCAAACTAGCAGCCAAGTTCACGCAAGTCGTGGTTTTACCTACACCGCCTTTTTGATTAGTGATTGCTAATATTTTCATTATTTTCTTATAGATTTATCAGAATAAAATTAACTAGATTGAATTACGACTTAAGTTGACTTAATGAATTGGCACTTAAAAAAACCAGATGGCGTTCAGCCCCTAAACTCGCCACATTCAAGCCTTCAATTTTGTTAACTTGCACACCTGCACTTTTAAAATCTTGATGCTCAAACTCATGCTCGGGTACCACGCCTTTCATAGCAAGCCATAAGCCATTACTTGCTAGCAGATGTTTTGTAAGCTTCACAAATAAGCCGATTTCAGAAAAAGCGCGAGAAATTATCACATCAAATTTCACATCTTTTTTAAGCGCTTCTACACGGCCAACTTCCACCTGAAAGTTAATCAAGCCTAACTCACCTTTTACTTGTCGCATGAAGCTGGTTTTTTTAGCGACAGAATCTATCGCCGTTACTTGTAGTTCTGGCAAACATATTGCCAAGGGAATACTCGGCAAACCGGCACCAGCACCAACATCCAATAAATACATTGGCGCTAAATCTTGCACATGCGGTAACACGCTCAGGCTATCCAATAAATGCAAAATCACCATTTCTAGAGGATCGCGGATTGCTGTGAGGTTATGTACTTTGTTCCACTTATCAATGAGCAACAAATAAGCAATCAATTTTGCTTGTTTTTCAACATCAATCTGCAAGCCCATTTCAAGCAAACCCGCAGCGAGCTTAACTTGTAGATCGGGCTTTAGCCCGTCATGTCGGGTTAAAGCCCGATCTACAACATTTTCGTTATGCAGCATTTTTATCTTCGTGCGACTCACTTAAATCAACCGCTTTACTACGAGACTTACGCTTCAAATATACCAATAACAAGGAAATAGCGGCAGGCGTAATGCCTGAAATACGGCTAGCTTGACCTATAGTTTCTGGTTTTTGCGCGTTCAATTTTTGTTGTGCTTCAATTGGCAAACCATGAATCTCACGGTAATCCAAATCATCAGGCAACTTTGTATTTTCTTGACCACGACTACGTGCCACTTCATCCGTTTGGCGGTCAATATAACCCTGATATTTGGCGGCTATTTCTACTTGCTCACGCACAGCGGGCTCAACTTCACCCAAACCGATTTCACCTAATGTAAGCACAGCCTCATAACTCACTTCTGGGCGACGCAATAATTCAAACAAACTATATTCATGCTCAAGCGGCTTGCCAAACATTTCCACCATTTTTTCTGTAGGTATATTGGCCGGTTGTATAAAAGTTTTCTTTAGACGATCTTGCTCGCGCTCAACCGCTTCTTTCTTACGGCTAAAAGCTTCCCAACGGGCATCATCCACCAAGCCTAATTTGCGGCCGATTTCGGTGAGACGCATATCTGCATTATCTTCCCTCAACTGTAACCGATACTCTGCTCGACTGGTAAACATACGGTATGGCTCAGTCACACCGCGCGTAACCAAATCATCAACCATCACACCCAAATAAGCCTCATCGCGGGCAGGGCACCAAGACTCTTTGCCTTGTGAATAAAGTGCGGCATTCGCACCCGCCAACAAACCTTGCGCGGCAGCTTCTTCGTAACCAGTGGTGCCATTAATTTGACCTGCAAAGAACAAGCCTTGCACCATCTTAGTTTCCAGCGAACTTTTCAAACCGCGTGGATCATAATAGTCATACTCAATGGCATAACCTGGCCGCAGAATATGTGCATTCTCTAAACCGCGTACTGAGCGCACCAGTGCCAATTGAATATCAAAAGGCAAACTGGTTGAAATACCATTTGGATAAACTTCATTAGTGGTTAAGCCCTCAGGCTCTAAGAATATTTGGTGCGAATCTTTATCGGCAAAGCGATGGATTTTATCTTCGACACTCGGGCAATATCGTGGGCCAACACCCTCAATCACACCCGTGTACATAGGTGAGCGATCTAAACCACTGCGAATAATATCGTGCGTACGCTCATTTGTATGCGTAATCCAGCAGGGTAGTTGCGCAGGGTGCTGCGCAGCGTTGCCCATAAATGAAAACACAGGCACAGGATCATCACCCGGCTGAATCGCCATCACAGAATAATCAATCGTGCGGCCGTCAATACGTGGCGGTGTGCCAGTTTTTAAACGACCTGCAGGTAAACCAATTTCACGTAAACGCGCGGCTAATGAAATAGCCGGCGGATCGCCCGCGCGACCCGCGCTGTAATTTTGCAATCCGACATGCACCAAACCACCTAAAAACGTACCTGCAGTGAGCACTACTGTTTTAGAAGCAAAGCGCAAGCCAATTTGCGTGACTACGCCAGCCGCACGATCACCGTCTAAAATGATGTCATCCACCGCCTGTTGAAACAACCAAAGGTTAGGCTGGTTTTCTAAGCGATGCCTAATCGCAGCCTTATACAACACACGGTCAGCCTGAGCACGAGTGGCACGTACGGCAGGGCCTTTACTGGAATTTAAAATTCTAAACTGAATGCCGCCTTCATCCGTCGCAGCGGCCATTGCACCACCAAGCGCATCAACCTCTTTTACTAAATGACCCTTGCCGATACCGCCAATACTTGGATTGCACGACATTTGCCCTAAAGTTTCAATGTTATGTGTAAGCAATAAGGTTTTTTGCCCCATTCTGGCGCTGGCAAGCGCAGCTTCGGTGCCTGCGTGTCCGCCACCGACTACAATCACATCAAAAACATCAGGAAAGTTCATATATTCAAGCTTGTCTTTCAAACAATAGGCACAATATAACAACTATCAGGCAATACAATCACTTAGAGGCGCGACTGAAGGCATTGTGCAAAGGCTAGATTTTACTTTAATAGCTGTCAATAGTCATGTAAAAGCATGTTTTTTCACAGAATTAAGTCAACTCTTTTCACCTTAAAACGTTACATTTACAAGATAGACACAATTTCTTAATAAACTTGGCATAATATTCGCTTTATAAAAATTAAAGCATCTTTTTGCAAACTACTTTATTATGTGAATGTTGAAGCATAATTGCTAAGTAAGAACAGTTTTTTATTAAAATAATGGAGCAGCAAATGAAAAAATTAAGTATCCTTTTAGTAGCATTGTTAGGCTTTAGCGCCATTTCTGCGCATGCTAGTATTGCAAATGCAAAAAAATTAGTATTGATTTACCATACCCAAGCCATTGCTGAAAACAAAGAATTTGCGGGCCCTTCAGCTGAAGAAGGCAAGGCATTTTTCAACAACAAAGTAAAAACAGCTAACGGCAAAGAAACTGCTTGTGCATCATGCCATACAGCAAACCCAGCCGATAACGGCAAAAACATTGTGACTGGCAAAGTGATTAAACCACTATCACCAGTGGTAAATACAAAACGCTTTTCTGACTTTGATAAAGTTGAAGCCAAATTCACTCAACACTGTGTTGATATTTTAGGTATGGACTGTACAGCCGCTCAAAAAGCTAACTACATCAGCTACGTGTTAACTGAGAAAACACCAACACCTAAAGCTAAAAAATAAGTTATAAGCTTTAAATTAAAAGCAGTGTTTCACG
>JANLZY010000158.1:0-2382 GCA_031359365.1 Methylotenera sp.
ATCATGATTTCCATTAAAATTTAAGTTATTAAGCAAACTTGATGAACTAACACCAACAAAATGCTTCACAATACTAATATATTAACTTATTTCACTTAAGCATTACATCTGCCTAGCTATCAATTATCATTATTAAACAATTAGAGACATCAAACTCATGCCTTTTGCGCCAACATCAATTCTTACCTGCACCTTTGTTAACTTACTTATTGCGACTACTCTAGTTCGCATATGGCTTGCGCGCAGACATGTCGCTCATGTGCAAGCTAATCGCAATCAAGTGCCACTAGCCTTTAAAGATAGCATCGCTTTAGATGCGCATCAAAAAGCTGCTGATTATTCCACAGCTAAAACTAAATTAGTGATTACCGAAACTGTGGTGCAAGCTTTGTTGCTAGCAGCACTAACACTTGGCGGTGGTTTACAGTGGATCGATGACATTTGGCGAAATATGCTTCCATCGCAAGAAATTATTCGTGGCGCCTTGGTCATCTGTAGCGCCATGTTGGTTAGCAGTGCAATTGACTTGCCTTTTGAATATTACAAAACATTTGTTGTGGATGAAAAGTTTGGCTTTAACAAAATGACACCTACCATGTTCTTTAGTGATCTTGTTAAACATAGCTTGGTAGGGCTAGCGCTAGGCGCACCTATTTTATTTGCTGCTCTCTGGCTGATGCAAGGCGCAGGGCAATATTGGTGGTTATACCTATGGGTGATCTGGAGTGTGTTTAATCTTTTAATGCTAGCGGTATACCCAACATTTATTGCGCCGTTATTTAATAAATTCTCTCCATTGAAAGATGAAAATCTAAAACAGCGTATAGAGGCATTGCTCACAAAGTGCGGTTTTAAATCACAAGGATTATTTGTGATGGATGGCTCATCTCGAAGTAGTCATGGAAACGCTTATTTTACGGGCTTCGGCGCATCAAAACGCGTTGTATTTTTCGACACCTTACTTGAAAGGTTGAACGTAGATGAGATTGAAGCGGTACTAGCGCATGAATTAGGTCACTTTAAGCACCATCACGTGATTAAACGCATTGTGATGTTATTTTCTATAAGCTTTTTAGGCTTGGCTTTACTAGGTTGGTTAATCAATCAACCATGGTTTTATGCAGGCTTAGGGGTAACGCAAATCAGTCATTACATGGCATTGATTCTATTTTTGTTGGTATCGCCAATATTCTTATTTTTATTGCGCCCGATGATGGCTAGCTATTCACGCAAAAATGAGTTTGAAGCTGATGATTATGCCGCTAATCACGCTAGCGCTAAGGACCTAGTCAAAGCATTGGTTAAGCTTTACCGCGACAACGCATCTACGTTGACGCCAGATCCCTTACATTCAGCATTTTATGACTCTCATCCACCTGCTAGCATTAGAATTTCTAAATTAGCAGCGTATACTAGCTAAACGTAGGATACGTGGGGAGTTGTGATGAAATCGCTATTATTAAGCTGCTTAATATTGCTAAGTGGTCTTGCATCTGCCGAACCATTTACATCTGCAGATGCTAACGTGGGCAAGGCGCTAGTTGCAAAGAACTGTGTTAGTTGCCATGCCGAAAGCTTCGGTGGTGATGGCTCAAGCATTTACACGCGCGAATTTCGCAAAGTAAAAACTTCTAAAGGCTTGGTTGCACAAGTGCGTAACTGCAACACCATGATTGGCCTCAAATGGTTTGAAGACGAAGAGCTCAATGTCGCCAAATACCTCAACCAAACCTATTATAAATTTACTGAATAATTTGACTACTACTCCAGCAGCAACCAAGCAAATCTCACCCCAAAATGAATCTGCAATGATAGGCACAGTCGTCGCAGCTTTTGGCAAACGCTTTAAAGTTGAGTTAATAGACAAAAGGCGCATCAGCTGTGTCACACGAGGCAAAAAAACCGATTTAGCCTGTGGCGATGTTGTCACACTAAAACTTACGGATAAACACGAAGGTGTTGTTGAGTCGACATTGCCACGCAAGACCTTGCTATATCGCAGCAATGCCTTCAAAAGTAAAATGCTAGCGGCAAATGTCACACAGATTATTATCGTACTAGCTACACAACCAAGCTTTTACGAAGCTTTGCTCAATCGCTGCCTGATTGCCGCGGAAGCAGCCAATATCAAAGCCCTGATTGTTTTGAATAAGTGTGATTTAGCTGACAATGATGATGCCAAGCAAAAACTTAAGCAATACACAGATTTAGGTTACCGCGTGCTTTCACTATCAGCAAAAGAAGATATTTCAACACTTAGACCCTATTTGCAAAATGAGGCAAGTATCTTAGTTGGTCAGTCTGGCATGGGGAAATCTACCATTATTAATGCGCTTTTACCTAATGAAGATGTGCGTACGCGCGAAGTCAGCCATGTATTAG
>JANLZY010000159.1:0-4685 GCA_031359365.1 Methylotenera sp.
CCTGGAATTGGAACCCGAAGTTTCCACGCTGGACTATGCCAATAGTGTTCGCTTCAATGGCTTCTCTATCCCCGCCTCGCGCACGCGGCGGGCCAAAACCGGCATTGAATTGCGCGATGGACAAAGCTTCGCATTGGCTGGCTTGATTTTGTAGGTTTTTGTGTCAGCGCCTTGCGCATTGGTGGAAATTGACTTAGTGATTTGCGAATTATCCGCGATTTTTTCTACAGGGTGAGTGATTGTATATGTAGAGGTTTCATCGCTATTCATAACTGCCATATTGCCGGACTGAATAAAGCTTTTTGCTGGGTAGGCATAGCTTGACTCTAAAAAAAAGCCGTTAATCAATAGGTATTGAGTTTGATAAGCCATTGAAATTAATATTTTTCTTGAAAATTTAATTTTACAACTCCCTAAAAAATCATGTTTATGCCTAGTATTGCTGTGTGAAATAAAGTTGAAAACTTCATATTTATTATACATATACTTGCAGTTTTCTAAACGCTCAAATAGGTGAGAATATCCCTGTATACTTTTATTAACAAGACTAATATTAACAAGACTAAAGTGATGGTCTGATTAGATGTTTATATAGGATAATTGACGGGTTATCTTGGTGTTGTTGCTTGATTTCTATTTGAAAAATTTAACTAAAATAACGGTATTAATTTAGATGAAATAGGTGGGAAATAGGTCCAATGAAAATACTTTTGCTTGGTAAAAATGGTCAAGTGGGTTGGGAGTTACAGCGCAGCCTAGCTCCCTTGGGTGAAGTGATTACTTTAGATGCTAGAAGCTTGGACTATTGCGGTGACTTTACAAATCTTGAGGGGCTTGCGCAAACTATTCGGGCGATTGAGCCGGATGTTATTGTGAATGCAGCCGCGCATACTGCAGTGGATAAAGCGGAAAGTGAGCCTGAGCTGGCGCGAACTATTAATGCACTTGCACCAGCTGTTTTGTCGAATGAAGCCAAGCGAATTGGGGCGTGGCTTGTGCATTATTCTACGGATTATGTGTTCGATGGAAGTGGCGAAATGCCAAGGCTAGAAACGGATGTGACTTCGCCATTAAGCGTTTATGGTCATACCAAGTTAGAAGGCGAAAATGCCATTATTGCATCAGGCTGTCAGCATTTAATATTTCGTACGAGCTGGGTATATGCCGCACGCGGTGGAAACTTTGCCAAAACCATGCTCAAACTTGCGCAAGAGCGTGATGCATTAAAAGTGATTAACGATCAAACAGGTGCGCCAACTGGGGCTGATTTACTGGCAGATATAACGGCACACGTCATTCGCAAAGCTTTAGTAAGCCCAGAAGTGAGCGGTTTATATCACCTTGTAGCAAGTGGTGAAACTTCTTGGCATGGTTACGCAAGTTTTGTTATTGAGCATGCGCGTCAAGCAGGTGTTGAGATTAAAATTGCGGCTGACGCAATTCAAGCTGTGCCAACGTCATCTTTTCCTACACCTGCCAAAAGGCCGTTAAACTCACGTTTAAATACTAAAAAATTGCAAAATAGTTTTGACTTAGTTTTGCCAAGTTGGCAAAGTGGCGTCACTCGTTTGCTGGCTGAAATTCTATATAAATAGACATCATTAATAGTCGGCATAAAATAAAAGAAAAAGTTGAGGTAGATTATGGCAACACGTAAAGGCATTATCCTCGCAGGTGGTTCTGGTACTAGGCTGTACCCTGTAACCAAGGTTGTTTCAAAACAACTGCTGCCGATCCATGATAAACCGATGATTTATTATCCGCTCAGCACTTTAATGTTGGCGGGCATACGTGATATTTTGATCATATCCACACCACAAGATACGCCGCGTTTTCAGGAGTTGTTAGGCGACGGCAGCGATTGGGGTCTGAATTTAGAATATGCAGTACAACCAAGTCCAGACGGCTTAGCGCAGGCGTTCATTATTGGTAAAGACTTCGTTGGCAATAATCCAAGTGCTTTAGTGCTTGGCGATAATATTTTTTATGGGCATGACTTACATATGCAACTTGAGCAAGCAACCGCGCGTGAACATGGCGCAACGGTGTTTGCTTACCATGTGCAAGATCCTGAGCGTTATGGTGTGGTGGCTTTTGATGGTGATGGACGTGCAACAAGTTTGGAAGAGAAGCCATTGAAACCACTAAGCAATTATGCGGTAACGGGCTTGTATTTCTACGACAATCAAGTTACAGATATTGCAGCCGATCTAAAACCTTCACCAAGAGGGGAATTAGAAATTACAGATTTGAATCGTGTTTACCTTGAGCGTAATCAGTTAAGTGTAGAAATTATGGGCCGTGGCTATGCGTGGCTAGATACAGGCACGCATGAGAGCATGATTGATGCGAGCAATTTTATTCAGACCATAGAGCAACGACAAGGACTTAAAGTCGCTTGTCCAGAAGAAATTGCTTATCGCAAAGGTTTTATTAATGCATCGCAAGTAGAGAAACTCGCACAGCCGCTCGCTAAAAATGGCTACGGTCAATATTTGCTTCGTATGTTAAAAGATGGAGTGCAGCCTTGATAGTGACGCCTACAGCCATTGCAGATGTGTTGGTGATTGAACCTAATGTTTTCGGTGATGATAGAGGCTTCTTTTTTGAAAGCTTTAACCATGCGAAATTTGAAGCGGCAATAGGTAAGCCAGTTAAGTTCGTACAAGACAATCACTCTAAATCGGCTGAAAATGTGTTGCGCGGCATGCATTATCAAATTCAACAACCACAGGGTAAGTTAGTGCGAGTCGTGCAGGGTGTAGTTTTTGATGTTGCAGTGGATATTCGCAAAAATTCGTCGACTTTTGGTCAGTGGGTGGGTGAGATTCTTTCTGCTGAAAATAAAAAACAGCTCTGGGTGCCTGAAGGTTTCGCGCACGGCTTTGTGGTGCTTTCTAAAACTGCAGAGTTTCTGTACAAAACGACGGATTATTACGCACCTGAATTCGAGCGTTGTATCGCATGGAATGACCCTGAAATTGATATTAAATGGCCCATTAATGGTGCGGCGTTATTGTCTGCAAAGGATCAGTTAGGTAAGTCTTTTGCTGAAGCGGAGTATTTTTAGTCAGTCTAACCTCAAATTCTAGCTAAAACTCTTGTCATTGAATCATTTATTCCCTTCAAATCTGCCTATGCACGCTTTAATCTCTATGCACCATATTGGTTAGGCGTGCCTTTTCTGCGATAATGTTATTTTGATTATTAATGAAAGCAGCAAATGGCACAATTTGACAATGTCAGCGTAAAAAAGAAAGCCAACATATACTTCGATGGTAAATGTGTAAGCCACACAGTGATGCTCCCTAATGGCACGCGCAGCACAATTGGCGTTATTTTCCCAAGTTCACTTACATTCAATACGGCAGCACCAGAGTTAATGGAAATCAATTCTGGTTCATGCAAAGTTCGTCTAAGTGGTGAAGAAACATGGAAAACTTATAGTGAAGGTGAGAAATTTACTGTGCCTGGTAATTCAAGTTTTGATATTGAGGTAAGTGAAACTCTAGATTACGTTTGCCACTTCGAGTAAAGGTTAATGCTTGGTGCTACGTTGTTGCTCGCACTCGCCGTACTAATCGTACTGTCTTCGTGCTCCCGCCTAGTAGCACCTTCGCTTGAAAGTGTTTGAGGAGAAAAAATGCCAAGTTTTGATATTTCATCTGAAGTTGATATGGTCGCGTTAAAAAACGCAATTGATACTGCGGGTAAACAAATCACGAATCGTTATGATTTTAAAGGGACTTCAGCCAAGGTTGAGTTGAACGAGAAAGATAGCATCATCATGTTATTTGGTGATAATGACTTTCAGCTAGACCAGATTAAAGACATTTTGCTGCCAGGAATGGAGAAAAAAGAGCCTGATTCAACGAAACGTCTTGAGCATAAAGATGTCCAAAAAGTTGGCGGCAATAAAGTCAAACAAGAGCTTAAAATAAAAGCGGGTATTGATAGTGATTTAGCCAAACGTATCAGCAAGTTGATTAAAGACTCAGGCTTAAAAGTGCAAGCGAGTATTCAGGGCGATGAAGTACGTGTGACAGGTGCAAAGCGCGATTTACTACAAGATGCGATCGCTTTTTGTAAGAAAAATGTGACGGATTTTCCATTGCAGTTTGGTAATTTTAGAGATTAGTTTTTAGGTTAAAACATGGCAAAAACGCTATATGACAAGTTGTTTGACTCCCACGTTGTGCATGAAGAAAATGGCACGGCGCTGATTTACATTGACCGTCATTTGGTGCATGAAGTCACCAGCCCTCAAGCATTTGAAGGTTTACGGCTGGCTGGCCGTAAACCGTGGCGCATTTCATCTATTGTAGCAACTGCCGATCACAACACACCTACCAATGGCTGGGACAAAGGTTTGGCGGGGATTGCTGACCCTGTGGCGCGCTTACAGATTGAAACTTTAACTAGCAATATTAGTGAGTTTGGCGCAAAAGCTTACTTTCCGTTTATGAATAAAAATCAAGGCATCGTGCATGTGGTTGGTCCTGAGCAGGGCGCGACTTTGCCGGGCATGACCGTGGTTTGTGGGGATTCTCATACAAGCACACACGGCGCATTCGGGGCATTGGCCCATGGTATTGGTACGTCTGAAGTCGAGCACGTAATGGCGTAACAATGTTTGGTGCAGAAAAAGTCTAAAACCATGCAAGTGTTAGTGAATGGTGTATTAG
>JANLZY010000162.1:0-3584 GCA_031359365.1 Methylotenera sp.
CGTTCGGTATGCCGCGCAATTCGCTGGCGACGGTGTTGGTGGCCAGCGCCGCGGAGGTAAGCATCGCATCAGCCTCAGTAGGCGCTTTGTCAGTCACAGATGTGGCGATTTTTAAAGATACTTACGCGCCGTTATTAATGCAATCTGCTCAAATGCCCAGTCCAGATTTTAGGTTGGCAGAAGCGGGGGAGGATGCAGAAGCATTCGCCTTGCGTTGCGCGCAAGCTTTAGAGAGCTATGTAGCGGCACATCATGCCGATTTGGCGGCCTTTATTATTGAGCCTTTGGTTCAGTGTGCCGCTGGCATGGGGATGTATCATCCAACATATTTGCGTCGTGTGCGCGAGATTTGCAATGAATATGAAGTGCATTTAATTGCAGATGAAATTGCGGTGGGCTTTGGCCGAACAGGAACCATGTTTGCTTGTGAGCAGGCAGCCAATTCAGTGAGTGATATTGCCGACTTTATTTGTTTATCCAAGGGCATTACAGGTGGTTATTTACCTTTATCCGCCGTACTCACCACAGATAAAGTCTATCAAGCTTTTTATGATAACAGTACTGTGCGTGGCTTTTTACATAGCCATAGTTACACAGGTAATCCGCTCGCATGCAGTGCCGCTTTGGCGACTTTGGCGATATTTGAAACAGACAATATTTTACAAAAGAATCAAGAAAAATCTAAGTTGATACAAGCTAAAATGCAAGTGCTTACTGACCTGCCAATCAAGCATCTGCGTACACCAAGCCTGCAAAACACAGGCATGATATTCGCGTTTGATGTTGAAACGCAAAATGTGCAATTTGCTAAGCAATGCTATCAAGCCGCCGTAGAACAAGAGCTACTACTGCGTCCGATAGGTAATACCGTGTATTGGATGCCACCTTACACAATTGGCGAAGATGAAATTGATTTTATGGTGAATGCGACTTTAGAGGCGGTTAAATGTTCGTTGTAATGAGCTTGTTAAAGAATTTATGTAGGTCGGCTTTTAGGTCGAGTTGTCGGCTTGAAAGCCGACCTACACTAATGGCGCTATTACTATTACTTAGTTTTTCAGCCCACGCTGAACTCCCTGCCTCTGTCGCAAATGCGCTTAAAGTTGCAGGCATTCCAGCAAAAAATGTAGCGGTTTATGTGCAGTCAGTTGAAAGCAATAACGCAACGCTTAGCCATAATGCTGATAAAAGCATGAATCCTGCATCTGTGATGAAGTTAGTCACCACCAATGCAGCACTTGATTTGCTAACTCCCGCGTACCGTTGGAAAACTGAAGTGTATCGCGATGGTGACGTGGTGAATGGCGTACTTCAGGGTAATTTAATCATTAAAGGTTATGGCGATCCTAGTTTTAAAGCGCAAGACTTTTGGCGCATGTTGATGAGTTTGCAGCAGGCTGGTATCAAAGAAATCAAAGGTGATTTAGTGATTGATAAAAGCTATTTTGCTAAAGATGTCGCTAATAAAAAAACATTTGATGACGAAACTTGGCGCGCCTATAACGCTGAACCCAGCGCATTTTTAGTGAATGGGCGTAACACCAGCTTTAAGTTTATCGCGACTGACTCCAGCGTAAGCGTTAACCAAGAGTTTGAATTAAACGAAATTCAAATTGTGAATAATATGAAGCTGGTGCAAGGCGCTTGTGGAGATTGGCGTAGCCGATTTAGCTATGTCATTAAACCTAACGCAAGTGGCGCGACAGTGACTTTTAATGGGACTTTCTCGCCAGATTGCGGGGAGCGTTACTTGGAATTAAGTGTATTTGATGACGAAAAGTATGCTTTTTATACCTTCAAAAAACTGTGGCGTGAATTAGGCGGAAGCTTTACTGGTCAGCTAAAAGTACAAGAAGTACCAAGTAGTGCGGTAAAGGTGCTGGAGCAGTTTTCTGACCCATTAGCCTATGTGGTTCGCGACATCAATAAGTGGAGCAATAACTTAATGGCGCGTCAGTTGTTGCTAATATTGGCGGCTGAAAAAGTGGGTGTTCCTGCGAATGAAGTCAAAGGCGCAACTGCACTTAAAAACTGGCTGGCTGATAAAGGTACCAAGTTCGATGAGTTGGTCATTGAAAATGGCTCAGGGTTGTCACGCATTGAACGCATTAGTGCAGAGCATCTCGGTAAAATGTTAGTCAGTACTTACAATAGTCCTGTGATGCCAGAACTCATGGCATCGTTACCTATTTTGGCAGTCGATGGCACAGTTAAAAAACGGCTAAATGATAGCGCGTCAAATGGTCGCGCTCACCTCAAAACTGGCTCTCTAGATGCCGTGAGCGCTATTGCCGGCTATGTATTAGATGCGAATAATCATCGCTATGTGCTAGTGATGCTAGTCAATCATCCTAAAGCTGCCGCAAGTAAAAATGCACAAGATGCTTTGATTGAATGGGTGTATCAGCAGCCTTAAAGAGAGAGCCTAGTAATGAAGGAACTTGGCTAAGTTTGCGGTATCATATCGCTAAGTTTATTTAAGCTAATTTTAACTTTAAGGTTACATAATGAAATTATTCAACTTTTTGCTTGCAAGCGTATGTGTGCTTTCACTTGGCGCTTGTAAAGCTGAATCAACAGCACCTAAAACATCAACTCAGGAAGCTTCAACTCAAGCAGCTTCGACAAAAGGAACCCCAGAAATGACTGCAAAAATTACAGAATTACAAAAAATTGATACACAAGTTGGTACTGGCCGCGAAGCTGAGCCAGGCTTTAACGTTACCGTGCATTACACAGGCTGGTTATACGACGCAGCGGCAGAAGGCCACAAAGGTAAAAAGTTTGATAGCAGCTTAGATCGCAAACAACCTTTCGTATTTTTCTTAGGCGGTGGCCAAGTGATTCAAGGTTGGGATGAAGGCTTTGCTGGCATGAGAATTGGTGGCAAACGTACTTTAGTGATTCCATCAGAAATGGGTTATGGTGCCCGTGGCGCAGGTGGTGCGATTCCTCCAAATGCGGATCTTATTTTTGATGTTGAATTGCTAGACGTTAAATAAAAAATATAACTTTCGTCATCATACGGCGTTGCTCACAAAAAATAATGCCTTACATATAACCCATATGCGGCGGCCTTATTTTTTGTTCGTGCCTTGTCTGATTTAGAAATTTAAATTTTTTGGAGAAAGCTTAGTGAAAGCAACAATCAAATGGATAGACGGCGTTAGTTTTGTCGGCGAGTCTGAAACTGGCCATGCGGTTGTGCTAGATGGCGCACCTGAAAATGGTGGACGCAATATTGGCATGCGCCCTATGGAAATGTTGTTAATTGGCATGGGTGCTTGCACCTCGTTTGATGTAGTAGCCATTCTTAAAAAAGCGCGTCAGCCGATTGCGGCATGTGTGGCGGAAATTGACGCAACTCGTGCAGATGAAATTCCAAAAGTGTTTACCAAAATTCACGTGCATTTCGTGGTAACTGGCGATAATCTGAACGAAACACAAGTAGAACGTGCTGTAAAATTATCAGCTGAAAAATACTGCTCAGCTTCAATTATGTTGAGTAAGAGCGTAGAAATTACACATGGTTTTGAAATAAGGCCTACAGCACATGCTCAAGCCTGAAGCTAAAATGCCGGGAG
>JANLZY010000215.1:0-2097 GCA_031359365.1 Methylotenera sp.
GACGCGATCACGTAGTCGAACATGCCGGAGGGCTGGCCTTGCGACAGGGGAACTGGAAGCTCATGGCAGGCGGCTTGTTTATTGCGGCTTGGTCTACTTATGGTTTTGAAACGGCAGTTTGTTACACACGTGAGTTTAAAAATCCTAAAACAGATACTTTTAAGGCTATTTTTTATTCTGGTTTACTTTGTATCGCAGTATTCACATTGGTCCCGATTGCTTTTCAAGGGCATTTAGGTTTAGGTCATTTAGTGACACCAGCAGTAGTAGATGCAGCTGGCGTGGTCACTTCACCTGCTGTTTATGATGGTATGTTAGCGCCATCTATTTACAGTGGCATGGGTGTGGCTGCGGCATTGGCTGGTATGGTTGGCGGCGGGGCTTTTATTGGTAATCTAATGGTCATTATGCTAGTGCTCGCTTTGTTGCTCTCTATCATGACCTCAATGGCGGGTTCTTCACGCACACTTTACCAAGCTTCTGTAGATGGTTGGTTGCCAAAATACTTGTCTCATGTGAATGACCACGGCGCACCAACTAAAGCAATGTGGACAGATCTTTGCTTCAATCTGATTCTACTCATGATGTCTGATTATGTGTTTATTCTTGCTGCGTCAAATGTTGGTTATATCATTTTCAACTTCCTAAATCTTAACTCTGGCTGGATACATCGTATTGATCGTCCAAAATGGGATCGTCCTTACAAAGCACCAACCTTACTATTAGCTTTAGGCGGCATTCTCGGCTTTGTGAACTTAGCGATTATGGGTTTAGGGGCAGATGTTTGGGGTGCAGGTACGTTAAAAGTTGGGTTGATATTCGCTTCATTGATTATCCCAGTATTTATCTACCGTCATTACGTGCAAGATAAAGGTAGCTTCCCTAAGCAAATGTTAGAAGACATGCACATTGCTAGCGATGAACCGGGCGTCTCTACCCGAGCAGGAATGTTGCCTTACGTAGCATTGATTGCAGGGGTGGCGGTGGTTTGGTACATGCATAGTCTGTAAACATCAACATGCTTAAAAAGTGTCTACTAGCCATTAAGTGCTAGTGACAAATAAAGCCAACCATTAAAGCGAACGAAGATTAAAAACCTTCGTTCGCTTTTTATTTTTTAACGCCTCTAGTTAAGCTAATTTACCGTTAATCCGATGTAACACCTTAGTAGTAAGCCATGAGGATAATTGTTTGTCTTCGGTCGTGCGATGAAAATGACACATCAGCAAATCCCCATAACGACCATAAAGACCGGAGAATAATATGGCACGCGATCCAAAACACGACATTCTGTTTGAACCTATTCAAATAGGCCCTAAGACTTTACGTAATCGCTTTTATCAAGTACCGCATTGTATTGGCGCTGGTTCAGATAAGCCTGGTTTTCAGGCAGCACATCGTTCAGTAAAAGCTGAAGGTGGCTGGGCAGCGATGAATACAGAGTACTGCTCTATTCATCCAGAATCTGATGATACCCATCGTTTGTCTGCACGTATTTGGGATGAAGGTGATGTACGCAATCTACGTGCAATGACTGATGAAGTGCATAAATATGGCGCGTTAGCAGGGGTAGAGCTATGGTACGGCGGCGCGCATGCGCCTAATATGGAATCACGCGCGACTGCACGTGGCCCAAGCCAATACGCTTCAGAATTTGAAACCTTGAGCTATTGTAAAGAGATGGATTTAAGCGACATCGCTCAAGTACAACAATACTATGTAGATGCAGCCAAACGCTCACGTGATGCGGGCTTTGATATTGTGTATGTCTATGGCGCGCACTCTTACTTGCCATTACAGTTCTTAAACCCTTACTACAATAAACGTACTGATAAATACGGTGGCTCGTTAGAGAACCGTGCACGTTTCTGGTTAGAGACATTAGAAAAAGTGAAACATGCTGTAGGTGCAGAATGTGCAATTGCTACTCGTTTCGCTGTCGATACTATTTATGGCCCAGGTCAGATTGAAGTTGAAGTTGATGGCATGAAGTTCATTGAGTTGGCTGACCCATTAGTAGATGTGTGGGATGTAGATGTTGGCGATATTGCAGAGTGGGGTGAGGATGCGGGACCGTCACGATTCACTCAACAAGGC
>JANLZY010000230.1:0-8566 GCA_031359365.1 Methylotenera sp.
CAACACCGTATGCGGCGGATAGGCTAACGCCATACACTAATATTTTAGGATTTGCCGCATTTGCATGTGAAATGCATGCAACGAAACTGAAACCAAGTAGACTAACGCAAAGTAACTTTTGTAACCATAATTTATATTGCAGTAGTTTTGAGCGTTTAAGTTTAGTATTTAACTGTTTAAGAATTAATAATAAGTGGAAAAACATAGATGCAACAATCTCCTGCCATGCAAACAAAAATAAGCCAAACGAACATCATCCAAGCACAAAATTTAACTTACGAATTTATCAGTCATGATAACCATATTCAGGTTTTACGGGATTTAAATTTATCTATTTTACAAGGCGAACAAATCGCCATTATCGGTAGTTCAGGCTCAGGAAAATCCACGCTTTTGAGCTTGCTTGCTGGGTTGGACATACCAAGTAGAGGTAGCGTTCAAATTCAAAACAATGCATTTAGCAGCTTAGATGAAGATGGCAGGGCGGCGGTGCGCGCTAAAAGCATGGGATTTATATTTCAATCATTTCAGTTGCTACCTTCACTGACTGCTCTAGAAAACGTCATGTTGCCATTGCAGTTGAAAAGTCATCCGAATGCAAAAGAGTTAAGCCTAGAGGCGTTAACTAAAGTGGGTTTGAGCGCACGTGTGGAACATTACCCGAAGCAGCTTTCAGGCGGTGAGCAGCAGCGTGTTGCCATCGCCCGTGCATTCGCCACACAGCCAACTATTTTGTTTGCAGATGAGCCCACAGGTAATTTAGACAAAGCCACGGGGCAAATCATCATTGAGTTGTTATTTAAAATGAATATAGAAGCAGGCACGACTTTGGTTTTAGTCACACACGATGCGCATTTGGCTAACCGATGCCAGCGCCAACTCAAGCTTGAAAATGGTGTATTGACTGAGCAAGCAGATTTGGTCGCAGCATGAATTTAAGTGTTAGCTTAGCTTGGACACAAACGCTCAGCTTGTGGCGTTCTGGCGCGTTACGCGTACTGGTTTTTTCATTGGTGTTAGCGGTAACTGCCATTTCTGCGATTGGGTTTTTTACGCAACGAGTAGAAACCGCATTAAATCAGCAAGGCGGCTTATTGCTTGGCGGCGACCTTGCTGTGATTGCTGACCATGCTATTCCCGATGCTTTGCTTAATCGCGCAGAGAGCCAAGGCTTAGCGACCGCTAAAACTTATGAGTTTTCTAGCATGGTAGTATTTGGCGAAGCCAGTCAGCTGGCTGAGATCAAAGCGGTTGAAGAGGGTTTTCCACTCAGAGGTGACTTAACTCTAGGTAAATATACTTCTGATTTAGGTAAAGTGGTTAAAAATGCGCCTAAATCTGGCGCGGTATGGGTGGAGCCAAGGCTGGCAAACTTATTGAATATTAAAGTGGGTGATGTGATTGAAGTGGGTGAACGTAAATTGCACGTTGGTGCAATATTAGTGCGCGAGCCATCACGTGGCGGTGATATGTTTGGTTTTGCTCCGCGCCTGATGATGAATGCCGCAGATTTGCCTTCAACCAAGTTAATTCAATATGGTAGCCGGGTGAAGTATCAGTTGCTACTCGCCGCTAGCCCACAAAAAATCAATCAGTATTACGCACAAACCAAGCCAACATTAAGCCGTGGCGAAAAAATACAAGATGTGCGAAATGCTCGCCCAGAAATCAAGTCGGCTTTAGATAAGGCGCAGCAGTTTTTAGGCTTATCTGCCATGGTTAGCGTGATTTTGGCGATGGTCGCCATGCTGCTTTCCAGCTTGCCCTACATCAAGCAGAGCTTAGATACTTTTGCCTTGATGCGTTGTTTTGGTGCCTCAAAAAGTACGGTGTTGCAAGTATTAGCCATACAAACCATTATGATTGCATTTTTTAGTGCCTTACTTGGCATTTTGTTAGGATTCATTGCGCAGTTTGGATTGGCTAAATTAGCAGGTAGTTTGTTTTTAGAGACGCTGCCACCGGCTTCTAGCACACCAGTGTTTATCGGATTGGCAGCCAGTATTGCCATGATGTTTGCAGTGGTGTTGCCGCATGCTTGGCAAATGCGAAATCTAACCGCAATGAATATTTTACGACGCGAAACGCTTGCTCAACCAATTTCAGCCCAAGCTAAATTTTTACCCGCAGCGTTAGTGATGTGCGCGATGATTTTTTGGCAAGCGCGTGACGTTAAATTGGCTGCTTCAACCATAGTGGCTTTAGTGTTGCTGTGCGTGGCAATTGTTGGCTTATCTTATGTGTTGGTCACTTTGGCTAATCGTTTATTCATGCTGTCACCAAGAAGTCAGGTGTTGAACGATATGAAACTTGGCGTGCTAGGGCTTAAACGACGATTTGGTTTATCTACCGTGCAAATGATAGGTTTCAGCATGGGTTTGATGGTGCTGATGTTACTGGCCTTGATTCGTGGCGATTTAATTCGCAACTGGCAGGCATCATTGCCGATTGATGCGCCTAATCGCTTTATTATTAATATTCAGCCTAGCCAAATCAATGGCGTTAAGCAGTTTTTTGAGAAACAGGACATCAAAGGCGGAAGCATTTTCCCTATGGTGCGTGGTCGTTTGATTAGCAAAAACGGTAAAGACATTAGCGCGACACAATGGCAAGATGAACGAGCCAAACACCTCGCCGAGCGTGAATTTAATTTGTCATGGGCTGAGCAGATGCAAAGCGACAATCAATTGCTGTCTGGACGCTGGTGGACGCCAAAAGAATACGGCAAGCCATATCTATCGATAGAGCAGGACTTGGCAAAAATATTGGGTATTCGGTTAGGTGATAAATTGCTGTTTGATGTTGCTGGTGATCCACTCATGCTCACTGTCACTAGTCTTAGAAAAGTAGATTGGGACACGATGCGTGCAAACTTTTTTGCAGTGACGCCACCGGGTGTACTTGGTAACTATTCTGCAAATTACATTAGCAGTTTTCACCTGCCAATCGGCGCAGATGCGGCCATGAATCAACTCGTACGAAACTACTCAAATCTGACGGTAATTGACGTCGCCGCGCTTATGCAACAAGTACGTGGCATTATGCAAAAAATGAGCAGTACCATAGAGTATGTGTTTGCCTTTAGTTTGCTTGCAGGCCTAGCAGTGCTTTATGCTGCGTTAATCGCTACGCGCGAAGAACGTATCGCCGAAGCTACGCTTATGCGGGTGTTTGGCGCATCTCGCCGTCAAGTAAGTGTTTCCTATGTAGCAGAATTTGCTTGCATTGGCTTGGTATCTGCACTGATTGCCACTATTGCTGCTAACCTTTTGGCCTACTACATCAGCGCTCAGATATTAAATATTCCGTTTCAGTTTAATGCAACGCTTGCATTTGGCATCACGCTGATTGCTGCATTTATTATTCCTCTGGCTGCTTGGCTAGGTTTGCGCGGATTTTTGAATGTTCCAGCTAGGCAGTTACTCAACAGTATTTAATAAATATGGTTGTATACAGCCATTAATTGGTTACAAGTAACCGTAAATTGGCTGTATACAACCACTTTTTGTGTGTACAATTTTTAATTTATCACAGTGCTAGTCTTTACTATTTGATTACATTGGATATTTTATAAAATTAGAGTCTAGGAATGTATTTTGCTTATTTAACTCGGTAAAATACATCTAACCTAGGGGATAACATGCAAATTTCGTTACAACAAAAAAACATGAAACCAAAACTAATATTGGTCGCAATTCTAGCTGCTTATGCAATGCCTCAAATGGTGATGGCTGAAAATAAAGCTGAGATGATAGAGCTTGGCAAAGTTGAGGTAGTCGGCGTTACTCCGCTGTCAAGTCTTGGTGTGCCTATTGACCAAGTACCTTCAAATGTTCAGGTTGCCAAAGGTAAAGACATACAAAATCAGCAGGGTTTGAGCATTGCTGACTATATGAGCCAAAATATGGTGGGTGTGAATATCAATGAAGCTCAAAATAACCCATATCAACCTAATGTTAACTTTCGTGGTTTTACCGCATCACCTTTAGTGGGTACGCCTCAAGGTTTGTCAGTTTACCAAGATGGCGTTCGCATAAATGAGGCATTTGGTGATACGGTTAATTGGGATTTGATTCCACAAAATGCAATCTCTAGCATCGCTTTGATGCCAGGCTCTAATCCATTATTTGGTCTAAATACCTTAGGTGGCGCAGTTTCAGTGCAAACCAAAAGTGGTGAACATAATCCAGGCGGAGGCGTGCAAGTGTCCGGTGGCTCATGGGGTCGTTGGGCAATTGAAGGTGAATACGGCGGTAAGTTAGATAATGGCGTAAGTTACTTCTTTGCAGGTAACAAATTTGAAGAGAGTGGTTGGCGCGATAGTTCACCCTCAGATGTCTTGCAAGGTTTTGGTAAGCTAGGTTGGAGCAACGAGAAAACTGACGTAGATATTAGCTTTACTGGTGCGGATAATGAGCTGACAGGTAATGGTTATCAAGCTCAAAGCCTGATGAAAACTTTCGGTTATAATTCAGTTTATACCAAACCTGATATCACTAAAAATAAGTTGATTTTCGTTAATGCAAAAGTAAGCACATGGTTGTCGGATGAACTTTTGTTAACCACTAATGCCTATTACCGAAAAAATCGTACTAGTTCTTACAATGGCGACTTAAACGATGATTGGGCCTCATTAGGCGATGATGAGGGCGTCATTCACCAAGGACATGTTAGTCAAAAAGGTTATGGACTTGGTACACAGCTTACTTGGGTCACTGATAAAAATCAGTTAACAGGCGGTGTGAGCGCAGATTTATCTCGTATCAGTTTTGAACAAACTAGTCAGCTATTCAGTACATTTGACGCTGCACGCGGTGTTGGTGGTACATTAGGCACTGAGAATTTAGATGTTTCATTAAAAGGTCGTAGCCGCACATGGAGTATATTTGCTACTGATACTTACAATGCCACGTCAAAGTTAGCTTTAACAGCATCAGGTCGCTACAACAATACACGTATTAATAATGACGACTTGCTTAATCCGGTAGGTGGTGCTGGCACTGGTTCTTTAACTGGATCAGATACTTATAGCCGCTTTAATCCTGCAGTAGGTTTAACTTATAGCGTGATGCCTGAGCTAAATATGTATGCTGGATATAATGAAGGTAATCGTGCACCATCAATTATTGAGTTAGGTTGCGCAGATCCTAACGTCCCATGTCTTTTGCCTAATGCATTGGCTGGTGACCCACCATTAAAGCAAGTCGTAGCTAAAACTTTTGAAGGTGGTGTGCGAGGTAAGTTTAGTGATGTAGCGAAGTGGAGCTTGTCGGCATACCGTGCAACCAACTATGATGATTTACAGTTTATTGCAGCCACTACTGCTGGTGCTGGCTACTTTAGTAATGTTGGAAAGACTCGCCGTCAAGGTATTGACTTAGGCTTAAACGGAGATGCTGGAGACTTTCATTGGTCGGCTGGTTACAGCTACATTAAGGCAACCTATGAAAGTAGCTTTGATATTGCTAGCGAAGTGAACTCATCCAATATTAACGGTGTGATGACCGTTAACCCGGGTGACAACATTCCAGGTATTCCAAAACATCAGTTGAAACTCCGTGGCGAATGGCGTGCCTTACCTACTTGGACAATTGGTGCTAGTGCGGTGTTCTTTTCAGATCAATACGCGCGTGGTAATGAAAATAACCAGCATCAAGCAGGTACAAATGGCGTCGGAGAAGCATTTGAAGGCTCAGGAAAAATCGGCGGTTACGGCGTATTGAATTTAGATACGCGTTATACACTGCCGAATACTGGCTGGCAGTTGTTTGCTAAGGTGAACAATGTGTTCGACCGTGAATACTCTACCAGTGCTTTGCTAAGTAAGAGTGGGTTTGATGCAAATGGCGCGTTTGCCTCTGGCAATGGTGCTAATGAAACGTTTTTAGCACCAGGCGCTCCTCGCGCTGGATGGGTCGGTGTGCGTTATGAATTTGGTAAACCAAAGTCAAGCACACCAGCGGTTGATGTAGATTAATCGGGGTCATTGAATTGCAATTAGCTCATCTTATCTCCGGCCAAGCTTCTGTGATGTTAAAGCAGCAGTCTAAATTACTGATTGTTGAAGATGAAGTGTTGTTCGCTAGGGCGGTGATGCGTCGACTGCAAAAAGCTGGTTATGAGTGTGCGCATGTTGAGAACTTGCAAGATGCGCGCGCCATATTCAAACAGTTTTCGCCAGATATTGTATTGCTTGATATGCGCTTGCCTGATGGCAATGGTTTAGACTTGTTAGCTGATTTAGTGGCTAAAAATGTTGCTGTGATTGTAATGACTGCGCACGGTGAGATTAGTGATGCGGTTAACGCAATCAAACAGGGTGCAATCGACTATCTTAAAAAGCCGATTGATTTAGAAGAGTTATTACTATCTGTGCAAAAGGCTGAAACTTCAGCGATTCAAAGCAATAGTTTGGACTATTCTCGTCAGCGCAACGCACATGCGATTGATGGTGTCGAGCTTTTGGGCGATAGCCCTGCGATGCAGAGCGTGAAATTACAAATTCAGCGTATTGCTCAGTTAGTCGCTGCCGATACCGTGCCGCCTACAGTGCTAATTAGTGGTGAAACAGGCACTGGTAAAGATGTTGCTGCGCGTCTTTTACATTTATCTGGTCAGGTCAAAGGTCAAAATAACGATAAGCCATTTGTACATATTGATTGCGCTTCATTACCACCAGACTTAATGGAAAGTGAGCTGTTTGGACACGAGAAGGGCGCTTTTACTGGCGCATCTGCAACACGCCCGGGTTTAATTGAAGCTGCAGAAGATGGTACGCTTTTTTTAGATGAAATTGGTGAGTTACCTTTAGCATTACAAGCTAAGTTGCTGAATGTGTTAGAGCGCAGAATGGTGCGCAGGATAGGCTCCACCAAAGAACGTGCTGTGCCCGCACGCTTTATTGCCGCGACTAATCGCGATTTGCACGAAATGTCGCTCACAGGTAGTTTTAGACAAGATTTATATTACCGCTTAAACGTCATGAGTATTGCCATGCCACCGTTGCGTGAAAGAGCCGCTGATATTCTGATGTTAGCTAAACATTTTGCCATGCAGACTTCAAGGCGTTACGGTTTAGCGACACCTGAATTTTCTATAGATGCTATTGCCATGATTAAAAGTTACGACTGGCCAGGTAATGTGCGTGAACTGCGCCATCAAGTGAGTCGCGCCATGTTGTTGTCACATCAAGGCAATATTACTGAGCTTGATTTAGCACTTCCCATGAATAGGGCGCTTTTAGATGCTAATCAGCATGCAACTAAAACCATGCTTAACTCACAAGCCACCTTGGATGAAGTTGAGCGAGCTGTCTTATTAAAAGTTATGACTGAGTCAGATGACAACGTTTCTAGAGCGGCGCGTAAGCTTGGTATTACCCGTATGACGATGCGTTACCGACTAGAAAAACATCAATTAAACATTAAACCAGAAGAGTAACTATTATCAATAGTAAGCTGTTCTTTTGCTAATTTCTCACAAAATTTCCCAGTAATTTTCTATTAGATTTATCTATAACTGCCACATTCTCAAATGACGGCAAAGCCTCTGCATGGTATGATTTGAGCAAATTCAAACTGGAAAAATGTCATGCAAATTGGAACACCATTAAGCCCTAATGCTACTCGTGTAATGTTGCTCGGTAGCGGTGAATTAGGTAAAGAAGTGATTATTGCATTACAACGATTAGGTGTAGAAGTGATTGCCGTTGATCGCTATAAAAACGCGCCTGGCCATCAAGTGGCACATCGTGCTTACACCATTGATATGACAGATGATAAAGCCTTGCGTGACTTAATCGCCAAAGAAAAGCCGCATTTAATTGTGCCTGAAATTGAAGCGCTGAATACCAATACACTTGCTGATATTGAATCAGCTGGGATTGCAACGGTGATTCCTACTGTTAAAGCTGTGCAACTCACAATGAACCGTGAGGGTATACGCAGATTAGCCGCAGAAGAGCTTAGTTTACCAACTTCACCTTATGCTTTCGCTAGAAGTGAAGCTGAGTTACAAGCTGCGATCGACGCTGGCATTGGCTATCCATGCTTTATCAAACCCACCATGTCGTCTTCCGGCAAAGGTCAGTCACGTATTACCAATGCTAGCGGAGTGAAAACCGCATGGGATTATGCCGCTTCAGGTGGTCGCGTAAATCAAGGTGTCGTGATTGTTGAAGGTCAAATTGATTTTGATTATGAAATTACCTTGTTAACGGTACGTGCCAAAAATGCTGCGGGTGAAACTCAAACGTATTTCTGTGAACCTATTGGTCATGTGCAAGAAAAAGGTGACTACGTCGAAAGCTGGCAGCCACAGGCTATGACGGCTGGCGCATTAGAAGAGTCTAAACGCATCGCAAAAGCTGTGACTGATAGCTTGGGTGGTCTAGGTTTGTTTGGCGTAGAACTATTTATTAAAGGCGATAAAGTCTGGTTCAGCGAAGTTAGTCCGCGTCCGCACGACACTGGCATGGTTACCATGGCTAGTCAGCGTTTTAGCGAGTTTGATCTGCATGCACGTGCTATTTTAGGTTTGCCTGTAGATGTGAGTTTACGCGATGCTG
>JANLZY010000235.1:0-3379 GCA_031359365.1 Methylotenera sp.
GAAATTTATCATGTGGACAACACCAGCAGCTACAGAAATGCGTTTTGGCTTTGAAGTTACAATGTACGTAATGAACAAGTAATTTGTTCAAATAAAAGGCTGTCATTTTTGACAGCCTTTTTTTATTTTGATGCATTTAAAATATCGTAAAATTTAGTTTTAATTTAAATAAAAAGAGTCTCATGCATATACACGTATTAGGATCAGGGGCTGGTGGCGGGTTTCCTCAGTGGAATTGTAATTGTGAAAACTGTAAAGGCGTTCGTGCTGGCAACATTAAAGCTTCAGCGCGCACACAGTCTTCAATAGCGGTGAGTGCTGATGGCATTAACTGGATACTATTTAACGCATCACCTGATATTAAAAAGCAATTAGATGATTTTCCTGCGTTTCAACCAGCACGCCTAGTTCGTGACACAGCTATTTCGGCGATTGTCATTACTGATGCGCAAATTGATCATGTCACTGGCTTACTCACACTGCGTGAGCACAACAAGCCTTGGGAAATTTATTGTACCGATGCGGTAAAAGATGATTTAACAACAGGCTTTCCTGTGTTTAATATTTTAGGTTATTTCCGTGGTATTAATCACCATGAAATCGCGACCGACCAATCCATATTCACTATTCCAACCGCAGCAGGCATAGAGTTTACCGCGGTACCATTATTAAGTAATGCACCGCCTTACTCTCCGCGCAGAGACAAACCTGTGCCAGGTGATAATATTGGCATGCACATTAAAGACACGCGCACCGGTAAAAGTTTATTCTACGCACCAGGTTTGGGTGTGGCAGAGCCACATGTGCTGGAATATATGCGTAACGCAGATTGTATCTTGGTAGATGGCACTGTTTGGACTGATGATGAAATGTCTAAAGAGGGCATTAGCAATAAACGTGCAAGCGAAATGGGTCATTTAGATCAATCAAGTGATGGCGGCATTATGAGTATTTTGAACGCGATGGAAAAGCCACGCAAAATATTGATTCATATTAACAATACAAATCCAATTTTGAATGAAGATTCATCCCAACGTGCCACATTGAATAAAGCAGGCATTGAGGTTGCCTATGATGGCATGAACATCATTCTTTAGGAGAAAAAAATGAACGCAATTGCAATCAATAATTTACCCAAAAATATGCCATGGTCACGTGAAGAGTTTGAACAAAAACTTCGCGAAAAAGGTAAGGGCTACCATATTTATCATCCGTTTCACGTGATGATGTATGAAGGTAAATTGACCAAAGAGCAATTGCAGTGCTGGGTAGCGAATCGTTTTTATTACCAAATTTCAATTCCAATGAAAGACGCCGCGATTCTATCTAACTGCGATGACGTTGAAGTACGTAAGCAGTGGATAGTGCGCATTACTGACCATGATGGCGTGGGTGATACTGTAGGGGGCATTGAAGCATGGATTCAACTCGGCGCAGCTGTCGGCCTTAGCCGTGAGGATATTGTGAGCTTGAAAATGGTGAGCCCAGGTGTACGTTTTGCCGTAGATGCTTACATCAATTTTGCCAAACAACGTCCTTGGCAAGAGTCTGTGTGCTCAAGCTTAACCGAACTATTCGCGCCGCACATACACCAACAGCGTATCAGCTCATGGCCAACTATGTACCCGTGGATTAAAGAAGAGGGATTAACCTACTTTAAAAAACGCCTCACCGAAGCGCGCCGCGATGTAGAGCAAGGTTTGGGCGTGACTTTAGATTATTTTAGTACTTCACGAGAAATGCAAATGAGGGCGCTCGATATTTTGCAGTTTAAGCTAAATGTATTGTGGGTGATTGCTGATTCAATCATGTTGGCTTCAACGCTAGATATTAAAATTGACGGAAAAGATTATTTTCACCAGCCAGTCATCAACTTTTAGAAAAATATTCGATCAAACATTATGGAAATAAACATTCAACACTCTGACATTTACGCACTTGCCTTTCACCATCGTTTTCAATGGGAAGAAGCGCAACAAAGTTATGTGATACTTTTTCCAGAGGGTATGGTCAAACTACATGGTGGCGCAGGAGAAGTGATTAAGCGCGTAGATGGCAAAGCTACTGTAGGCGATATTGTGGCTGAGTTAAAAGCGGCTTTTCCTGACGCTGCTGGAATAGAAGCTGACATTATTGGCATGTTTGAAATGGCTTACGGAAAAGCTTGGATTCGTAAAGTTTAGTATCGGAATTTAATTGGTCTGTGGCTAATTAAATATTTAGGAGCAGTAAATGACACAAACTTCACTTGGTGAGTCAGTGGTACAAAAAGAGTTACATGCGCAAGCCCAGAGCCAACCTAAGAATAACGGTGTTGCGGCTAATCTTACACAAACTCAGCCACTTTGGTTATTGGCTGAGGTGACCTATCGCTGTCCACTGCATTGCGCTTTTTGCTACAACCCGACTGATTACGATAAACACACGCAAAACGAATTGACCACAGAGCAATGGATACAAGCTTTGCGTGATGCGCGCAAGATGGGCGCCATACAGCTTGGCATTTCTGGCGGAGAGCCTTTGTTGCGTGACGATATTGAAGATATTGTGATTGAAGCTAGAAAATTGGGCTATTACAGCAACCTGATTACCTCCGGTGTTGGTTTAACTGAAAAGCGTATTCAAGCGTTTAAAGAGGGTGGTTTAGACCATATTCAGCTTTCAATGCACGACATAACAGAAGAAATTAATAATTTCATCACTAATACCAAAACATTTGAACTGAAGAAAAAAGTGGCTGCAATGATTAAAAATCATGGCTACCCGATGGTGCTAAACGTAGTGATACACCGCTACAACATTGGCCATATCAAAGAAATTTTAGAGATGGCTGAAGCCTTAGGTGCCGATTACGTAGAGCTTGCCAATACCCAATATTACGGTTGGTCTTTAGTAAATCGTAGTCAGTTAATGCCCCTTAAAGAGCAAATTGATGAAGCGGAACGCATCACAAATGAGTTCCGTGAAAAAGTCGGCAACAAAATGAAAATCTTTTTTGTGGTACCAGATTACTTTGGTGACCGCCCTAAAAAATGTATGAATGGTTGGGGTGAGGTGTTTATGATCGTCACTGCCAATGGTGATGTGTTGCCATGTCATTCAGCACGTGTTTTGCCGAATATGGCATTTCCAAATGTGCGTGAAAATGGCCTGGAATACGCTTGGAAAGAGTCGCCAGCCTTTAATAAGTATCGCGGTACCGCTTGGATGAAAGGTCCGTGCGTGACGTGTCCAGAGAAAATGAATGATTTAGGCGGTTGTCGCTGCCAAGCATTTTTACTAACGGGTGATGCAGAAGCCGCAGACCCAGTATGCTCACTTTCACCTCATCATCATTTAATTGAGAAGGCGATTGAGGATGCCCAGGCTGCCGGTGTTC
>JANLZY010000240.1:0-3444 GCA_031359365.1 Methylotenera sp.
GCATTAGCTCCTGAAGATTCTCCTCAGTTAAAACACCTCCATACTGTTTTACTAAACTTTCTATCTCCATAGCATACGAATGGCTAAAAGTCTCATTGTAATATTGAGTAGCTTGAAGTTTAGGAATTGAGCCCTCATGGGGGTCATTAAGTAAATCTAATCTTGATAGGTAAAGTTTTTGATTCTCAAGCATCCAAATAAATTTAGCGAGGTCAAGATACCTCCAAACACGTGCTAAGGAATTTACAGGCTGAGGGAAACATGGATGTTTAAATTTACTTTGCACTTGGTTTCCTGCATTAGTTAAGTTTACATTTTCATCCATTTTTTAATCATTCCTGCCAAGCTGACTTTTCATCTACCCCAAAATAATTGTGGCACTCTATTTGAATAAGTTTATTCACTTACTTTGCTTTACTTTTCCAGTTGTTGTAGTTGGAACTTTTAAACCAAAAGCATCCGCCATACGATTAGCTTGTTTAGAGGCTTGAGCCAAAGCATTACGCAGTATTTTAGAATCTGGCGTTAGTGCTGTTGATTGGCTAGTAGATTGATTTTTGTCCATAATTTTTGGCTCTTTATCACGGTTTGGTTATTAATATACCACGCTATTGCTGTAGCTGTTTTGCCTGTGGAGTTGTCAAATACTATCCATTCATCCGCGAGTGGTTGATAGAGCTTGAAAAAATTACTTAGGCTACGGTAAAAGCGCCGGGTGATGGTTTTTTGTGGAATATCATGTCCACCCAATTTCACTCTATGTCGCACACGCCTATAGGCAAGGCGCGCATCACTTAACGTAAAGTGGAAAATAGTGACGTGATAATTTTCAGCTTTGAGCTTTTTCAACAAAAATGCGAAGGTGCGGCTTGATAATGTGCTTTCAAAGGCAAAGTCTTCTTTTGCATCGGCTAAATCATGCAACCGCTTAAGCATGATACGCCCAGCCTAAAAATTGACGGTTTCTGTGTTAAGCCCTGAGAGTCCTCTGGCAATATAATCTGCATTTACAAACGTGCTAATACCAATGGTCTTAAGTATAGGTTCAGCGTGAGTTGATTTTCCTGCGCCGTTCGCACCTGCAAAAATAACTACTCGTAGCTTAACAAGTGAGTTCATTTTACTTCTGCCAAGCATCCTTCAAAGTCACCGTTCTATTAAACACCGGCTTACCTGCCACGCTGTCTTTCTTATCTGCCACAAAATAGCCGTGACGTTCAAATTGGAAGCTGTCTTCGGCTTTAGCGTCTTTTAAGCTTGGTTCTAATTGCGCCGTGATGACGGTGACTGAGTTTGGGTTGATGTCGGTTAAGAAATCTCTATCGCCTTCACCCGGATGCGCTTCTTTGAAAAGCCTGTCGTACAAGCGCACTTCACATTCATACGCGTGTTGTGCTGACACCCAGTGAATATTGCCTTTTACTTTTACGCTGTCTGAACCCGGTGTACCTGATTTGGTGTCTGGTAGATATTCGCAATGCACCACAGTCACATTGCCATTAGCATCTTTTTCGCAGCCAGTACATTTCACCACGTAGCCGTAACGCAAGCGCACCATACCTTCTGGCGTGAGGCGGAAATAGCCTTTGCTTGGTACTTCCATAAAGTCTTCGCGCTCTATCCATAGTTCGCGGGTGAGCGGTACTACGCGTTTTCCTAGCTCTGGTTTTAATGGATGGTTAGGTGCGAAGCAATCTTCCACTTGGTTTGCTGGGTAATTGTCGATGACCAATTTGATTGGGTCTAACACAGCAATGCGGCGCTCTGCATTAAGGTTAAGCACTTCGCGCATGCAATCTTCAAAGGTTGAATAATCAATCCATGAATCTGCTTTACTTACGCCAATGCGGTCGGTAAAGAGTTTAAAGCCCTCTGCCACGTAGCCACGGCGGCGCGCGCCTGCGAGCGTTGGCAGACGAGGGTCATCCCAACCGCTGACGTGTTTTTCTTCTACCAATTGTATGAGTTTACGTTTTGATAGCACCACATAAGTGAGGTTTAAACGGGCAAATTCGTATTGTTTTGGCAGCGGATGAGCTAGCAAGCCAGCTTCGGCAAGGCGCTCTAATAGCCAATCGTAGAATGGGCGCTGATCTTCAAATTCGAGCGTACAGATAGAGTGCGTGACTTGCTCTAATGCATCTTCAATCGGGTGCGCAAAGGTGTACATCGGGTAGATGCACCATTTATCGCCAGTGTTGTGGTGATGCGCACGGCGCACACGGTAAATGGCTGGGTCGCGCAGGTTGATGTTTGGCGATGCCATGTCGATTTTAGAACGTAAAATCAAACTGCCATCAGCATGTTTCCCATCGCGCATCTCGCGGAATAGGGCAAGATTTTCCGCCACCGTGCGGTCGCGCCACGGTGAGTTTTTACCTGCTTCAGTCAGTGTACCGCGGTTAATGCGCATTTCTTCTGCGCTTTGGCTATCCACGTAAGCATGGCCGTTTTCAATAAGCGCTTCAGCGGCTCGGTACATAAAGTCAAAGTAGTTGCTGGCAAAATACAAGCTAGACTCTTTGTTACCTTCTGGCCATGTTTTTTCCCAACCAAAACCTAGCCATTTAACTGAATCGGTGATGCTATCAACGTATTCTTGGCTTTCTTTTTCTGGATTGGTGTCATCAAAACGCATGTGGCACACGCCGTTGTAATCACGCGCCAAACCAAAATTCAAAAAAATACTTTTGGCATGACCAATGTGCAAATAACCATTTGGTTCTGGCGGGAAGCGTGTGCGAATCTTGGCTGGGTCTGGCTGACCTGTTGCTTGATGCGCCGCATCACCAGGGCTGCCCGCCCATTTGCGTGATGCGTAAACGCCTTGTTCAAGGTCTTTATCTACAATCGCTCGAATAAAATTAGAGCCTAAAGGAATGGGTGCTTTTTCTGATGACATGTTTTTAACTTAAAGTTTGAAGTCGAAATAATTGTGCTTATTTTACACTGTAATTTTTGTCATTCCATTGATTGTCGGAATCTAGTGTCTCTTTTTAGTAAGTAAGTCGCTGGATTCCGACTTTTTTCGTAATGACTTTAAGTGTATTGATAGTGCTTGTTTGTTGTGTATCGGCGCTATGTTAAGATGCAATCCAATCATGAACGAACTTACTTTCCCTATTTTAAGACTGCTCACCGATGGCAAATTTCACTCGGGTGAAACCATTGCGCAGCAATTAAAAGTCTCACGCGCCACGGTGTGGAATGCACTTCAAGACGCAGAAAAACTCGGCATTGAGATTTTTTCAGTGCGTGGGCGCGGTTACAAATTACCGCAGCCAGTCACACTGCTAGACGAACAAGCCATATTGAGCGCAATAGGACCACAAAGTTCTTTGCTGAAATTGGAGATTCACGACCATTTGGATTCGACCAATACCTATTTGATGAAAAAACTAAGCGCGGGGCAAGCGCACGCCAACTGCGTGGCTACCAACTTAC
>JANLZY010000242.1:0-2559 GCA_031359365.1 Methylotenera sp.
TTTAAAACAACCAAGTGAATTTGTGGTGCAAAATAGTCACCTTACAATTGAAAGCCTAAATGATTGGTTAGATTTTAGTTTAAGGAATAATAATGCGTTGGAAGCTAATGTGCTGGACAACTAGTGGACTGGAAAGCTAATGGATTGGAAGACTAGGCTGTTTCAGTATTCGCAGCGTTTTTGGCCACAAGCGATGACTGGTGGCTGGGCTGAAAAGTATCGCGCTGCTGTAGGTGCTTTGTGTGGCATTTTATTTACTGGTTTGATCGCACAATACGCGGTGAACCACGACCCTGTCGCAACCTTTTTCTTGATTGCACCGATGGGCGCTTCATCAGTTTTACTGTTTGCGCTCCCCAGCAGCCCCTTAGCACAACCATGGTCTATTGTTGGCGGCAATATCATCGCAGCACTAACAGGTGTGAGCTTTGCGCTACTTTTTCCACATAATCTGTCGCTCGCCGCTAGTTTAGCTGCTATGTTTTCCATCATTTTCATGTTTGCATTGCGTTGTGTGCATCCTCCTAGCGGCGCTGTTGCGCTTACTGCCGTTTTAGGCGGGCCAGCGATTCATGCGCTAGGATATCATTTTGTACTTTGGCCTGTTGCCGCCAATAGCTTCTTATTATTAGGCATTGCTTTGATTTACAACAATCTGACAGGGCGCACGTATCCACCTGCATCTGCTAGTGAAAGGTCGGCTTCACCCACGCAAATGCATTATCAATTCGGGTTTCGTGAAGAAGACCTCAACGCAGCGTTACAGCAGTTTGATCAAATTATTGATATTAACCGCGACAATCTTAAACAGTTGTTAGAGCAGACAGAGTTAAATGCCTATAAGCGTAAGCTGGGCGAAATTCAATGTTATAAAATCATGAGTCCCGTGACTTTTGCCCTTGAGTATGGACATCGGTTAGAAGACGCTTGGGAAAAGCTCCGGCAATGCCCTTATCCCGCAATCCCTGTAGTGAATAAAGCAAACCGAGTGATTGGACTCTTGAGCCATGATGACTTTATGCGCCATGCCAAACCTGAATCGTTTGCGCATGTGGAGTCACGCTTTAAACAACTTATCCGTCGGTCGCATCGCACACACAGCACTCAACCTGAGGTTGTCGGACAAATTATGACAACTCATGCAGTCACAATTCAGCATGACGCGCATATTGTCCACATTATTCCGCTGATTACCACGCATGCACTACATGTCATCCCTGTGGTGGATGATGAAAAGCGTTTAGTAGGGATATTGTCACAAACCGACGTTATCAATGCCTTATATCGATAACGGCTTTGCAGGCTGATTTGATGGGGTAGGCGCTATTTCAGCGGCTTTAACCACCACACGTGCTCAGTGGCAGGGCACAGACCTTTTAAACCACCAATCACGGCGGCACTGCCCAGCAAAGTTAAATCATAGCGCGCTTGGTAATGCTGTTTAACTTCATCAGCGCTAATAGAGAAAGGCGGGCCAACATGCAAGCTTTGGTCGTACTCAAAGCAAATCAAAAGTTGCGGCACATGGTTAGTGAGCGTGATTAAATGCGCCGTATAAAGCTTGCGAATATCTTCTGGTAAAGCCACCAAAGCCGCTCTGTCGTAGACAGCATCCACAGCGCCCAACATGCTGGGCGATACTTTGAAAATATCCCCTACGAATATATCAATATTAGGTGCGCTGTAATGTGTCACTTCGCCAAGTGTTTTGATATTGGGCGTTAAGTTAAGGCTTTTAAATAAATCCTCAATTGCAATGCTGCTTAACTCAGCTCCCGCAACGCGATAGCCCTGCGCCAGTAACCAAGCAATATCCAAAGTTTTACCGCACAAGGGTAAAAATACACGAGGACTTATCTTTGGGCTAGATTCTGGTTTTAAATTGAGTGTAGAGAAGTGTTTAACCAACAAAGGATTGGCATCAGGTAAGTGAAAACCAATCTCGTTCTTCTCCCATTTATTATGCCAAAAGTCGTGTTTCATATTTATCTACTTGTAGGGTGGGTAACTTGTTTGCCCACGCGGTGAATGTTGCAAATGTCGCTACGGCGGGTCCAAGAACCCACCCTACGCTTGCTAATTTAATTGACATGGGTGGAAAATGTCAAAATTTTCTGTATGGCTAACAATGCAAGCTATTTTGAAGGTAGGTGTCCAAAGAGGCCTAGAAACATCTACGACCGCAATGACTTTCTTTTCGTTTGTGCCATAAACAGTTAGAGCATAAATGTCAGGTAGTGACTTTGATTGGCTGATTATGATTGGGGGATGTTCTTCAATACTTTTTATTTCGCCTAGAGCAAGCGACACGTCCTTACTGTTTTTAATGAATTCTGTTACTTCAGGCAAGTCATCGACCTTTCGCTTTTCAGTTAAAGTCAGACTTGCCCAGCACAATATAACTGGCATCATCCATGCAATCGAAATAAACTTCTTACCTGCCTTTAAGCTATGTCCAGAGGCTAGTCCAAGTAAACTGGCTAAAAGCATAGTTGGAGCTACAAAAATAATTAAAGCTTTTAGTAGAACGTCGTTTGAGGAAGTTAATAGGTAGATGAC
>JANLZY010000253.1:0-2950 GCA_031359365.1 Methylotenera sp.
AACGCGACTGTTTTTATGATTGATTCTGTTACTCATGCTGTTGCCTCTTCCGCATCATAAATTTTACGAGCCTCTGCTAATGTCCAAGCACCTACAATGGTGTGATTAGCGGTATTGCGTTTTAATACAAAAAACTTACGGCAGCCCGTGCTGTGCCCCCACATTTCCCAGTGCCAACCTTTTGGATTTCTTTTCATAAACAAATAATCACCCCAATTTTCTTCGCTTTCAGTTTCTGGTGATGCAGGGCGCGCCACAAAGGCTTCGCCACCATAGCTAAACTCTTCTTCTTCTCGTGCTTCAAAACAATGCGGGCATCTAATAACAAACATGATTTTTCCTTTTTTAGCTTAAGCTTTAATGCGCAACACCGGCTGCGCCGTGCTCGTCAATCAAATGACCTGTATGGAAACGGTCAAGCGTAAAAGCGGCGTTTAATGGGTGCGGTTCATCATGTGCAATGGTGTGGGCAAATACGTTGCCAGAGCCTGGCGTAGCCTTAAAGCCACCGGTACCCCAGCCGCAGTTAAAGTACAAACCTTTGACTTTAGTCTTGCTGATAATTGGGCAGGCATCAGGTGTGGTATCCACAATACCGCCCCATTGACGGTTCATGCGCACGCGCGAAAACATTGGAAATAGCTCAATAATTGCTGCGGCCGTATGCTCAATCACGTGTGGACTACCGCGTTGGGCATAGCTGGTGTAGTGGTCAATCCCCGCGCCAATCACAAGCTCACCTTTGTCTGATTGGCTGACATAACCATGTACCGCGTTAGACATCACTACTGTGTCTAATATAGGTTTGAGTGATTCTGAAACAAAGGCTTGTAATGGATGACTCTCAAGCGGCATGCGGATACCAGCAGCTTTTGCCATCACGGATGAATGACCCGCCGTTACGCAGCCAACTTTTGATGTTGAAATATAACCCTTGCTAGTTTGCAAGCCCTTAATTTGCGAGTTGACTATATCCATCGCTGTCACTTCGCAGTTTTCGATAATATCAACCCCATAATTACTCGCCGCGCGGGCAAAGCCCCAAGCAACTGCATCATGCCTAGCCACGCCAGCGCGAGGTTGGAAGCTTGCGCCCATAATTGGGAAGCGCGTGTCTTTAGAAATATTGATCATCGGAATGCGGTCTTTCACTTCTTGCGCATTCAACGCCAAAGCGTCGATTCCATTTAGATTATTGGCGTTCACACGACGCTCAATATCGCGCATATCTTGTAGTGTATGACCTAGATTGAATACACCGCGCTGACTAAACATCACGTTATAGTTAATGTCTTCGGTGAGTCCCTCCCACAATTTTAGTGAGTGTTCATAAAGCATCGCTGCTTCATCCCAAAGGTAATTAGAGCGGACAATTGTGGTGTTGCGCGCAGTATTGCCGCCACCTAAATAGCCTTTTTCTAACACTGCAATATTTTTAATACCATGCTCTTTAGCAAGGTAGTAAGCAGTGGCTAAACCATGACCACCTGCACCAATAATCACTACGTCATACGAAGATTTAACTTCAGGACTGCGCCAAGCAGGCGTCCAACCTTCGTGATGTTTTAACCCTTGTGAGAGTAGTTTCCAAATGGAATAATCTTTTTTCAAGCGGCCTCCGGCAATTATTAAGAACACTAGTTATTAAGCATCATTCTGCTGTTTGAACGTGTTGTTTAATGTGCTACATCAGACTGTTTCTTGGCTTTTTACGACATGTGACGTTTTAGTTATATTTGCTTAATCATTAACGCGTGATGATTTAGTGATAAAGGGCTTTATGAGAAGGTTAAGCTCACCGAGCAAGCTATTAAAATGCTTAGTGAGTTTTGACTAAAAAATACTTGAATTTAGAAATAGTAGCCGACGCTCACATTTAAGCGCTGCCCATTATTATCAGTTGCTTTTCCTGCGCCCATACCGTTATAAAATACAGGAGACATATATGTCGAGTTTTTGCCTAACATATAGTCAGCATAAATCCACACCTTGCCAGCACCAAAAGAGACTCCTGTGACGTTCTGTGAAGAGTCGGTGAAATTACTTTCGTGTTTTATCAGTGAGCTATACTCGTTGTAAACAGTAAAGCCACTAAATGGTCCAATGCTGCCGTCTATGTTATAGCTCACATTGGCTACGTAAATCTCACCTTCTGTAGCCAATTTGTTTGAAAAACCAAACCCACCGACTGCTAATGTGGTAGGTGAACCGTTTAGATTGTAGTCATATTGCACGGCCATCAAGCGTACACCTACTTTGCCAAATACCCCTGCATAGTGCGCAGCAACAGCGTCCCTGTGTCCAGACTGATTGATGGTGCTACCGACTTCACCATGTAGGTAAGATAATCCAAACTCGGACTTAGCTTTATCGCTGTGTTCCATAGAATACGTCACTCGGGCAATACCGGTATTTTTTTCCTGATGTTCATTTACGAGGTGAAAACTGTAACGTGCTGAATCATCTTCTAAGAAGTTGCTTTTTGTATCTGATGCACTACCATGACCACCATCAGACGGGTAAAAAGCCAATTGTGTGTCAAAAGCACCATCTTTTCGTGAATATTTAATGCCTAAACTTTGCGTATCTTCAAAACCCGCATAGTACGCCATAGATTCAAAAAAGTTATTTCCCGCATAAGGATAAAGGCCAAACGGATGCGAGTTTAGACCCGCAATTAACTCGCTTTTGTCACTAAATCTGTAACCAGCCCATAAATAGTTTAAGAACACCAAATTGCCAGAATCACCACCTGTTTGTCGCTTAGAATAGTGGTAATAGCGTAACTGACCAGAGCCAATAATAGAGCCATCATCGTAACCAATTTCGCCTCGCAAAGTATCAAACTCTAACTCTCCTTTACGATCTTTGTTGTAGTTAACATATTGATATGCACCACGAATAGCACCGCCAAATTTCCAGGGAGATTTAACCGCAACATTTGCATTCT
>JANLZY010000263.1:0-2625 GCA_031359365.1 Methylotenera sp.
AATGAAACTGGCGAAGCCGATGATGCCGATAAAAAGCTGACCATTGAATAAAGGTAAGCTGAAGTCGCTGCTGTACAAGCTGGATAGTTGTTGCACAGATAGATTAAACACTTTCACCGCTAACATCAGCATGAAGATTGCCAATAGCCCGCCAAATAACCCGTACAGAATGCCAGCATATAAAAATGGAATGCGAATGAAGCTATTGGTTGCTCCTATCAGTTTGCTTACTATCACTTCATCTTTTTGCGTGAGTATTTGCATGCGTATGGTGTTGCCAATAATAACTAGTAAGGCGATAGCAAGCAGAGCGGTTACAAATATTATGATTTTTTTACCTAGGGCGAGTAGCGCAGATAAGCGCTTTGCCCAATCAGTATTCAACAGAACATGTTCAACACCAGGAATGCTTTGAAGCGCCTGTTTTAGTGATTCTAACGCTTCAGGCTCTGTAGATTTAGCTTGAATGAAGAATGCATCTGGCAGCGGATTTTTTTCTAAATCGGTAATTTTACTATCTGTTTCATTCTCGGCTTCGGCTTTATTCTTCAGCGTTAGCCAAGCATCTGCTTTGGAGACTAAATGAAAGTTTTTAATAGAATCGTTTTTTGCTAAAACTTCGCCGATTTCAGTCACGGCATCTTTATCTGCATCAAGCTTTAGAAAAAGACTAATTTCTGTTTCATCTTGCATGTGATTGGTAAACTTGGATAAATGATCTACCCCTAAATAAAACAGCCCCGGCACACACAGTGCAACGGCAATTACCAGGCTAATCATAAATGTCGATAATGTATTATTTTGCATACGACCAAGCACCAACTTAATGGTTTGTATGTGCTGGTTGATCCAGTTATTCATGATGAACTCCATCAAGCCCAGATTGGGTATGCGTCAGTTGACCTTGATTAAGATGCAGCAGGCGATTTTGTGTAGTACTCATGCCTAAAGCATCGTGCGTTGCAACAATAACAGTCACGCCAACCTGATGAAACGCATGAAAAATCGCCATAATATCTGCCGCGTAACTCGCATCTAAATTGCCCGTTGGTTCATCTGCTATCAAGATAGAAGGGCGACTTACCACTGCACGTGCAATGGCTAAACGTTGTTGCTCGCCACCTGATAGCGTAATCGGCATAGCTTTTTCTTTTTGCAATAAACCAACTTTATCTAAAGCGGCACGCACACGTTTTGCGGCTTCATTGCCAGTGATGCCGTTGATGTGCAACGGTAGAATCACATTTTCAAAGCAGTTGCGGTCGTATAGCAATTTATGGTCTTGAAAAATTAAACCAAACTTGCGACGCATAAATGGAATTGCGGAAGGTTTAAGTTTGCTGATATTTTGATTAGCAATCAGTACCGTGCCACTCGTCGGTTTTTCAGTCGCCGCAATAAGCTTGAGTAACGTGCTTTTACCTGCGCCAGAATGTCCTGTCACAAATACCAGCTCACCAGCTTCAATCGTAAAGCTAGCATTTTTTAAGGCTTCGTTGCTACCGGGGTAGCGCTTGGTGACTTGGTCAAATTTAATCATTGGACAGATTATATCGTTAAATGGTGAATGAAATTATTAATCAATCATTGCATCAATAAAATCAGAAGCAATAAACGGTCGTAAGTCATCTATGCCTTCGCCAATACCAATATAGCGGATTGGGATCGGGCGTGCTTCAGCAATCGCCGCAATGACGCCGCCTTTAGCGGTACCATCTAGCTTACTAAGAACCAAGCCTGTAACACCTAGTGCGTCGTCGAAGGTTTTTACTTGCGTCACGGCATTTTGGCCAGTGTTAGCGTCTAGCACTAACAACACTTCATGTGGCGCACCAGGCAATGCTTTATCCATTACGCGCTTCACTTTAGCAATTTCGTCCATTAGATGCATTTGTGTGGGCAAGCGGCCTGCAGTGTCTGCCAGTACGATGTCGATATTTTTAGCTTTTGCAGAGTTAATGGCATCAAACATCACGGCAGCTGCGTCACCACTGGTTTGCGAAACCACATGTACACCATTGCGCTCCCCCCAAATTTGCAATTGCTCGCGTGCGGCAGCTCTAAATGTATCACCTGCGGCAATAAGTACTGATTTGCCTTCTGCTTGAAATGCATGAGCAAGTTTGCCAATTGAGGTTGTTTTACCTGCGCCATTTACACCCGCTAGCATAATCACAAATGGCTTGTGACCGCTGGTATCGAGCGGCTTTTGTAGTGGTGTGAGTAAATCAGACATCGCTTCTTTTAGCGCAGCTTTGAGCTGAACTGTATCATCTAGACTTTGCACTTTTACGCGGTTTTTGATGTCGGCAAGAAGGTTTTTAGTAGCATTCACGCCTACATCTGAAGTAATTAAAATAGTTTCTAGTTCTTCATAAACTTCTGCGTCGATTTTGCCGCCACCAAACAGGCTGGCGAGTTGGTTGCCGAGCTGTTTACGTGTTTTGCTGAGGCTTTGTTTTAGGCGCTCACTCCAGCTTTGTGCGGCTACTGGCGCTTCAGTGAGTGCAGTATCTACTTGCTCAGTAGTTTCTTCGTGCTCAGGTTGGGATGGTTTTTTTTTGAAAAAATCGAACATAGCTACTCAATATTTTGGCGGATTTGATAAGTGCTATTTTAACTTAA
>JANLZY010000275.1:0-5737 GCA_031359365.1 Methylotenera sp.
CCCAATTAAAGACATTAATTGCAAACCATCAAACATTGCAACATGCGGCATACCTAACAATTTTGCACTGCCGTGTTGAAGGAAAAGAAATCCAGTAACGATGCGAAGCATGCCTAAAATACAAGGCGACCATTTACTACAAAATTGACTATTAAACATATAAACCTTTCTTAATAAACAGGACCAGAAACGTAACTTTAAACTTTATTGATAGACAAATCATTCATTAAAAACATATTTAAAATAAAGCATGCTGTGCTTTGTTTACTGGGATTGGTCGCCTACTCACCTAGTGAAATGCCAACACCGAAAATTGTTTGGTCGTGGTTGTAATCCAGCAAACTTGCGCCGTAGCCAGTTGAAGCCATCAGATGTAGCTTCAAATATGGGTTATTGAGCACTTGCCTTTGCAAGTCTAATTGCGCATAGCCTTTATTGTCACCGCGCAGATTATTTCTTAGCGTCAGCGTTGCCGCATTTTTACGATGATCATCTTCCCATCTAATTGCCATATCTCCATAACCTAGATACTTTTCAATGTCAGGATTATCATCTTCGCTTTCAGGCATTCTCCACCAAGGGCGCACCATCAGAGAAACATTATCGGTCAATTCCCACCCACTTTCGAGATACAAGCGATTCCAACTTCTTGAAGTAGGATTAGAGCGCCCGTTTGACTGATGCACTAAGCCTAGATTTAACATTCTTGGAATATAGTGCTTCTTTTCTCCGTTGACCTGATTATCTATGCCTAGAGACAACATGATTTCAGGCTCATAATTATTCTCACGCAGCGGTCTTGATGCTTTTGAATCAAACACCTGCCAATTTGATTGCTGTGAATAAGCCGCCCATACTCTTGAGCTGGTGACATAAGGTAAATTGCGAATAAGCGGGATGTTATTCATTACCTCTGTTTTCAAGCTGATCTGAAACTTTAAGTCTTTGTCATCTAGGTTTCTATCAACATTATTCAATTGACTAGGTGATTGAGGCATATCATTCGTGTTATTGGTTTTGGTGATCAATAAGTAATTAGACTTATAGGTTTCAAAATCACTTATATTCCAGTCACCTTGTGAGGTCAGCCGCCATTTTCTTTCCAAATAACTTAATTTTTGACTAGATTTCTCAATGGCGATAGGCGGGCTTGCGAGGGCAGCTTTAATAGAGTGATCTTGCTCGGGACTATTAGCTTGAGAATTAGCGGCTTCTGCTAAGACTTCTTGAGGTGTACTAATACTATCAAAAGCAAGAGAGGCGTTTTTTTGCCTCGAAATCATTAGGATAAAGCTTCTTACACTTGATTAAAGCCTGTTCAACTGTCACGATTTCTTGCGCTAATAAAGCTGTAGGCATCCATAAAACTAAGAAAAATGCTCGCATAGTTTTATTTTTAAAATTGTTCATCTAAAATTATCCGTTTTATTAATAAGTGGTTGCGGTATTTATTATTAAATCACTAAGAGAATAAAAGACTCTGTTGATGCTTTAATCGTTATGACACTGTAAAACTGCATTTTTCATCAGCCTTGATCTTACAAGCAAAACCAGTGCTTTAGGCTTTTTTAACGAACTCGGACTTCAATTTCATCGCACCGATGCCATCAATTTTGCAATCAATGTCATGGTCGCCATCTACAAGACGGATATTTTTCACTTTGGTACCTACTTTAACCACCAATGATGAACCTTTTACTTTCAGATCTTTAATCACTGTAATGGTATCGCCATCTTGCAGCACGTTACCGTTTGAATCACGCACGACTTTTGCATCTTCAGCACCATCTGCTACTGCACTTTTTGACCATTCGTGCGCACATTCTGGGCAAACGTAATTATCGCCATCTTCGTAGGTATACTCTGAATTGCATTTTGGGCATGCTGGTAAAGCGCTCATGGTGACTTTCTTTTCTATTCAAATACTTCAAAAATTCTAATTTAGCTTGCAAGAGCCTTAGGGTGCTGGATTCGTCATTGCAAGATGCAACTTATCAATTTCCTGCAATACTTCTGGCGATAGCATTGTGTCCCACGCAGCTATATTTTCTTGCAACTGCGTCATGCTGGTGGCGCCAATAATGGTACTTGTGACACTCCAGCGGTGCATCACAAAACTTAATGCTAATTGCGTTGGCGTTAAACCGTTATCACGGGCTAATTTAGCATAAGCGGCGCTAGCATTAGCTACGTTTGGCTTGGTGTAGCGTTGCGCGTAACCTCTAAATAGAGTAACGCGGCCTTTTGCGGTAACGTCGTCAATGTACTTACCCGTTAAATGACCAAAAGCCAGTGGAGAATACGCCAGTAAACTCACATTTTCACGATACAAAATTTCGCTAATGCCAAAATCTATTGTGCGATTCATTAAGTGATAACTGTTTTGTAAAGTGGCAACACGTGGCAAGTTGTATTCTTTGCTGATGCGCAGAAACTCCATAATTCCCCACGGCTGTTCATTGCTTAGGCCAATGGCACGTATCTTTCCTTCATTGACAAGCTCTGCTAGCGTTTCTAATTGCGTATGTATGCTCACCCAAGCCTTTTGGGTGCCTTGCGTATCAAGTTCTAATTTAGGGTCAAACTGATATTGCCCAAACAATGGCGCATTGCGTTCTGGCCAATGCAGCTGGTAGAGGTCAATATAATCAGTTTGTAAGCGCTTTAAAGAGTCGTGAATGGCGCTGCGAATATTGTCACGCGTTAAAGAATCATCGCCACCACGAATGTAGTTGAGTCCCCGATTACGCCCGGCGACTTTGCTGCCTAAAACAATCTTATCGCGCGCTTGGTTTTTAAGCCAATGACCAATCATGGTTTCGGTACGCGTAAATGTTTCTGCCTTAGGCGGTACCGGATACATCTCGGCGGTATCTATAAAATTAATACCCTGCGCTAAAGCATAATCTAACTGTTCATGCGCCTCAGCTTGTGTGTTTTGGTCGCCATAAGTCATGGTGCCTAAACAGACTGAAGATACATTGAGATCGGAGTTTCCTAATTGACGATATTGCATGATTGATACGCCTAATGCACCGTTTGGTGCGTTGAAATAATGCTCACTTCTCCACTGTCGAGAGTCATCAACAAATCCCAGCCAGCTTCGCGAGTGGCTAGCTGCATCATATTGGTGACGGCATGAACAAGTTGAGGAGTAAGTGCGATTTTAACGGATTGTCCGTTAGTGCATTGCAGCTCTAATTGTGGCGGCAAGTTCACTATGCCAACAATCAGACATTGAGCAGCTAGCATGTGCGCTTCAAAGCGTGATTCACGGTCAACGAGATATTCGGACTTGAAATCTAGATTTTCGATTTCTTTCAGCTCAGTGGCTTCGCGCGAAAAGCTATCGATCGCTTCATTCTTAGCTTCAACTGTTGCTATAGCAGGGAGTGCAAATTGTGAAGCAGTTGGCATTGTGCTATTTGCCACGCCGTTAAGCAAATTCCACATACTTTTGCACACACGGCGCGTAATCCAAACCGCCACTTCGGTTTTATCAGTAAGGCCAACCTTAAGTAAGAGTCGATCTTCTTGCTCATTAAAACCTAAGTTAATTTGTTCAATCGCGGATTCGTTTTGTGACATTGGCTTACTTTGAATATTAAATACATTACACAGCATAAGGTTTTTATCACATTTTTTCTATATTTAATCTTGAAATATCTGAATCCAACCCAATAAACAACACACCATCTAGCACTCTCGTTGTTTGAGTGCTAAAATCGCACTCGCTTTGCATGGCATGCAAGCCATGTGCAATATATTTTAGTTATTTAATTTTTGGAGAACCTTATGAAAATTCGTCCTTTACACGATCGCGTCATTGTTAAACGCTCAGAAGAAGAACGTACAACCGCTTCTGGCATTGTGATTCCTGATAGTGCTACAGAAAAACCTGATCAAGGTATTGTGCAAGCCATTGGTTCTGGCAAACGTGATGACAGCGGTAAAGTAATCGCTTTAGACGTTAAAGTTGGCGATAAAGTGTTGTTCGGTAAATACGCAGGCCAGACTGTAAAAGTAGATGGCGAAGAGCTATTGGTAATGCGTGAAGAAGACATTATGGCGATTGTTGAGTAATTTTCTTGTCATTCCGTACTCGATACGGAATCCAGTGACTTAACGACGCTGGACACCGACTTCCGTCGGTGCGACGAATATCAGAAAGTAACTTAGGCATTTAATTCGAATTAAGAACTTAGGAGCAATAACATGGCAGCAAAAGACGTAAGATTCGGCGATGAAGTTCGCCAAAAAATGACAAACGGCGTTAACATTTTAGCTAACGCAGTTAAAGTAACTTTAGGTCCTAAAGGCCGTAACGTAGTATTAGAGCGCTCATACGGCGCTCCAACCATCACTAAAGATGGTGTTTCAGTCGCTAAAGAAATCGAATTAAAAGACAAATTCGAAAACATGGGCGCACAAATGGTCAAAGAAGTGGCTTCAAAAACTTCTGATATCGCTGGTGACGGTACAACAACTGCTACTGTTCTAGCGCAAGCGATTATTCGCGAAGGTATGAAATCTGTTGCTGCTGGTATGAACCCAATGGATTTAAAACGCGGTATCGATAAAGCCGTTGCTGCTGCAATTGCAAACTTAAAAGAGCAATCAAAACCATGTACAACGAGCAAAGAAATCGCGCAAGTTGGTTCTATCTCAGCTAACTCTGATGAAACTATCGGTAAAATCATTGCTGATGCAATGGATAAAGTGGGTAAAGAAGGCGTCATTACTGTTGAAGACGGTTCAGGCCTTGAAAGTGAATTAGATGTAGTTGAAGGTATGCAGTTTGACCGTGGCTACTTGTCACCATACTTCATCAACAACCAAGAGCGTCAAATTGCGTTGTTAGATAATCCATTCGTATTGCTACACGACAAAAAAATCTCAAACATCCGTGATTTACTTCCAACTTTAGAGCAAGTCGCTAAATCTGGTCGTCCATTATTGATCATTGCTGAAGACGTTGATGGCGAAGCATTGGCAACATTGGTGGTGAACAACATTCGCGGTATCTTGAAAACAACAGCTGTTAAAGCACCTGGTTTCGGTGATCGTCGTAAAGCAATGTTGGAAGATATTGCCATGTTAACTGGTGGTACTGTGATTGCTGAAGAAGTTGGCTTGAAACTTGAAAACGTAACGCTTGAGAATTTAGGTCAAGCTAAACGTATTGAAGTAGGTAAAGAAAACACGATCATCATTGATGGTCACGGTGTTGAAGCTAATATCAAAGCACGTATCGCACAAATCAAAACACAAATCGAAGAAGCTTCAAGCGACTACGATCGTGAAAAATTGCAAGAACGCGTAGCTAAATTAGCTGGTGGTGTTGCAGTGATTAAAGTTGGTGCTACAACTGAAATTGAAATGAAAGAGAAAAAAGCGCGCGTTGAAGATGCATTACACGCAACACGTGCAGCGGTTGAAGAAGGTATTGTTGCTGGTGGTGGTGTTGCATTGATTCGTGCACGTGCAGCGATTGCATTGGTTAAAGGCGATAACTTAGACCAAGATGCTGGTATCAAAATCGTATTGCGCGCTGTTGAAGAGCCATTGCGTCAAATCACTCAAAACGCTGGTGTTGAGCCTTCAGTAGTTGTTAACAACGTTGCTGCTGGTAAAGGCAACTACGGTTATAACGCTGCAAACGAAACATACGGCGATATGATTGAAATGGGTATCTTAGATCCAACTAAAGTAACGCGTTCTGCATTGCAAAATGCTG
>JANLZY010000282.1:0-2222 GCA_031359365.1 Methylotenera sp.
ACCAATGTGAAAGGCTTAGAGGCGATCAATGGCTACGAAGAATCAAAAGGTAAATGCGTAGATTGCACAATTACCGCCGCCCAGCCAGAATCTAAGGCCGAAACGCTACAGAAAGTAAGTGCTATTGATATGATGACCGCAGAAAATCCTGCGGTAAAAGTTTGTAACATTCGTGGTGCGAGATTTTAAGACGTAACTAGTTAAATTCAAATAACCCATGGCACTAAAAGCTTAGCTGATTTAATGCTAAATTCATTAGCGGCGGCTGAAATATATTACACTTATGCCATGGCGAATAATCAACTTAAGATAAGAATTGCAAACGACAGCTCAGTAGTCATGGGGCCAGGTAAAGCTGAGTTGCTAGAAACTATTGACGCTTGCGGTTCTATTTCATCCGCAGCCAAGCAAATGCATATGTCGTATCGCAGAGCTTGGGAGCTGGTAGACGTGATGAATAAATCGTTTAATCAGCCCCTAGTAAGCAGCTCACCTGGTGGTCATCATGGTGGCGGCGCACAGCTCACCGATTTCGGTCGTTTTATTCTGAAAAACTATCGAGATCTTGTCACTAAGGCGCAAGCTGCTGTCGAAGTTGAGCTGAACCACATTCTCAGTAATCTGAAAAAGTCTGATTAAATAAAAACCACCTTCCATTTGCAAGATAAAAATTAATTCAGCCACCGCTATTCCTGTTTGAATATAGCGTTAGTTATGGTTAAATGTGAGTAATAAGCCGTGCGCCTAAAAAGTATTAGGTATAAATAAAAAATTGAGTATATAAAAGACAGCTTACATAGAAAGAATCTAAGGGGATAGCCATGCAAATTAATCATCATTTTCCGAAATCACTGCTTGTTTTAGCGATTACGACTGCTTTTCCAACCACATTGTTTGCGCAAGATGATGATGCAGCAGCGCGTATTAAGAGTTTAGAGCTAAAAGTACAACAGTTGATAGATCAACGTGCCGAGCAAGACAAACAAATAGACGTGTTAACCAAAGAGCTTGTTGGAATAAGCAACCAAGTCAGCCAGTCAAAAATTGCCAAATCTGAAGAAAAAGGCAACAGCAAAGGCAATCCTGTCTACGCCAGTTTCAAAGAAGGGATTAAATTTGAAGATGGCACTGGCAATTGGAACTTACAGTTTAATGGGCGAGTTCAAGCTGACTACCGCTCATTCAGCGGCGATGAGGGCAATCCTGATACTTGGAGCATCCGACGTGCGAGATTTAATACACAGTTGGGGTTTTATCAAAACTATTTACTACGCTTAGAAATTGATCATTCAGCGGCCAGCACACGCCTTGTAAATGGCTATGTAGAAGCTAACTGGTGGCCGCAAGCCAAGTTTCGTATCGGTCAGTTTAAAACATTCAAAAGTTTAGAGAACTCCACAACCGATACCTACTCAGATTTCCTCGAACGTTCACTGGCCTACAATACTTATGGCGATGATATTTATGAACGAGGTGCTATGGTCTATGGCACTCCGTTTAAAGGCAGCACCTATGCTTTTGCTGTGACCAACGGAACAGGTCAAGGCAATGACGAAGTGTTAGGTACAACCCAGAGTAAAGACGGCAAAGATGTCACCCTACGCGCAACGATCAACCCAGCACAGTGGGCAGGTTGGGATAAAACCGTGACGCATGTTGGTGGTTGGTATAACCATGGTATACAAGCCACAGCAAGCGCATCTGCAAGCCAAACTGAAGCACGTGGTGTGAACTTCTTTGCCCCAGCAGCGTTTACTGGAGATAGCGTAGATAGAACACGTTACGGCGTTGAAACGGCTTTAGCGCAAGGCCCAGTGAAATTTCAAGGGGAATATGATGTTTCTAATTATCAGGGAACATCAGCAGCAACAACAGGTACAGGAGCTACTCCAGCAAGAGATTATGATAAAGACGTTAAAGCTTGGTACGCAGAAGCGATGTGGCTAGTCACAGGTGAGAACTATGCAGACAGTTACAAAGACGGTCAATTTGGTCGCATCTTGCCTAAAAGCAATTTTGAAATCAATAAAAATGGCTGGGGAGCTTTAGAGCTAGGCTTAAGATATAGCAAGTTTGATGCAAGCGACTTTGCCTTTGCAAATGGCGGGTGTTCTGCAGCAACAACTGTACGCAATCTCGGCGATGGCTCAATCACGCCAGCAGGGACGTGCGCAGCTAGTGGAGGTGTCGGTACATTTACACAATCTAAATCTGGCGGCATT
>JANLZY010000328.1:0-5974 GCA_031359365.1 Methylotenera sp.
TATAGCTCACGTAGTTTTTGCCGTGACTCTTCGCTTGCTTTTGGATTGAAACTGGCCTCGCTGGTGGTAATGTCACAGGTGCTAAGTGCATGATAAAAAATGAAATTAAGCTGATTCCAATCAATAATGGAACCATCCAAAAAATACGTTTGACCAAATATTTAAGCATATGAATTTTTCTGCATTATTTAGTGCTCACTCATTTCATTGCGGGCATAGGCACTAGGAATATACCATTCATAAGTGTTGTGACCAATGCCAGCGGGCGGTGCAGGATTGCTTATACCTCTAACACGTTTATGAATAGCCGTTAATCCGTAACCTGCCGATAAGAACACGATAGGACTATCTTCAAGTAGAATTTTTGAAAACTCGTGATAGATTTTCATACGCTTATCTGGGTTGAGTTCTAGCCTGCCTGCTTCGAGTAATTTATCTACGCGTGGATTGCTGTAGCTAATAAAATTGAACTGTCCCGGTGCTTGCTGGCTGGAATGCCAAATGCTGTATTGGTCGGGATCTAATGATAAGCTCCAGCCTAACACGACTACATCAAACTCTTTGGGCTTAATGAAGCGACCTAGAAAGCTAGCCCATTCTAATACGCGTATGTTCGCTTTTATTCCGATCTCATTCAGGCGCCGTTGTATTAAAACCCCAGTCATTTCACGCTCTTTATTCTGATTAGTTAGAATCTCAAATGTAAAAGGTTTGCCGTCTTTATCTAAAATGCCATCACCATCATGGTCTTCATATCCAGCGGCTTTTAGTAACGCTCTCGCTTTATTGGGGTCGTAAGGATAGGGTTTAAGGTCAGGATTGCTCCATCTTGTACCTGGCTTGTAAGGCGAAGCTACAGGTTCGCCTAAACCTAAAAGTACACCATCTATGATTTCTTGCTTATTAATCGCGTAATTAATCGCCTGACGCACACGTACGTCATCAAATGGTTTGCGTTTAAGATTAAAGCCTAGGTAGGTATAGCTATTCCCCAACTCTTTGTAGAGTGCAATATTTTTGTTGAGGTCAGGTCTAGCAGGAAAAATTCTAGCGTATTGAATGGGGTTTAAGCCCATAGAATCAATATTATCCGCGCTTAACTCTAAAAATTGTGCGGCTTTATCAGGGATGATACGTGACAGTAAGTTGTCAATTTTGGCTTGGCCTTGTGTCGCGTTTTCATTACGCGTCAATTTTAAGAATTGACCATTCTTCCATTTCTCAAGTTTGTAGTAATGGCTGCCCACAGGATTGCGCGCAAATGCAGTGGTGTTGATGTCTTGATCTTTAAGAAGGTGCTTAGGCAAAATATGTAAACCAGCCCATGTATCAAGTGCTGGCGCATAAGGTGCGGCATAGGTCACGCGAAAGGTGTTTGCATCAGGAGTTTCAGCTTTCGTTACTAATTTGAAATCTGAACCATAGGGCGTACGGGTTTTTTCATCAGTGACCTTTTGCCAAGTGAATAGCACATCATCGCTGGTTAATGGCTGATTATCCGCCCATTTGAGGTTCGGCTTTAGATGAAAGGTGATGGTTTTTTGGTCGTTTGATACATCCCAATATTCGACTAACTCGCCCGTTAACTCTAAGTTCTTATCGTACTTTAATAAACTGTTAAAAATATTACCTGCAATTGCAGATGCAGCAGACTCACCTGCGATCATGGCGATTAAGCCGCTCGGTTCACCGGTCATGGCGTCTATCAGCGTACCGCCATTGCTGGCAGGGTAGTTTTTTGCGTAATCAATTTTATTATTTATTTGATTGCTTGAAGATGAATCAGTACAAGCTGAAATCATGAAGGGCGTGAATAGGGCAATGACTGCTAGTTTTATGAAACCTAACTTAACTAATTGATATTGATTGTGTTTGATTTGCATCATTCCAATATTACCTTTTATCAACATTGCTCAAGTAGAGCCAATTTATGCGAATATTTATTTATGCTGCTTTACTTTTTTAGTGTTCGCTTTGCTCTTATTTTTATTTTTGTTGCTTGTTTCAGATTTTTTAACAATTTTTGACTTCGCATTTGATTTTTTACCAAGACTTTTCTCAGTATTTTTACCCTTGAGCTTGTCATTTGATGTTTTCTTTTTAGCTGCAGTATTTGCAGTTTCAGTGTCTAATTTTATAGTTTGTCCGACTTTTAATTTATAATTTTTTAGTGAGTTTGCAGCCATAATTTGCTTAACGCTAATACCATAGTGTTTAGCGATAGTTTGCATATTCTCACCCTTTTTAACCTTGTGTGTGACGCTGACTTGCCTCACAGGTTCAATTTTATCAGCATTGTTTTCTACAGGTGTTTCAGTGTTGTTAATGTCGATATTTGCTGAGCCTTGTTTGGCATTAATCTCGTCATTATTCTCCGCTGTTGGAGTGAGTTCAGCATCATTGGTTTTAGTCATAAATTTTGCTGTGTTGAAGTCAGTTTTATTGCCATTTGGAACTAAGATTGTGGATGAGTTTTTAATTTTATTTTGACTAGGTAGATTATTCACAACCCTTAGTTGAGAAAGCTGCATGCCAAATTTAGATGCAATACTTTCCATGCGCTCACCGCGTTTAGCAAAGTAGGTACGCCAACTCACAAGTGGCTTATCATAGCCAGCAAGGTTGTTTCTAAAAGTTTGTGCGGACAATATAGGCAATAATAGCTCATGCTTCTCACCATTACTGGTGATCACTGGTCGCTTATTACTAGGGTTGAGTGCTAAAAATTCATCATCGCTAATTTCGGCAAGTTTTGCCGCCAAATGAGCGTCAATCTGAGCGGGTGCTGTGACTTTGGCAAAGTAGGGTGTGTTAGCAATGGTTTGAATTTTGAGCCCGTAATTCTCAGGGTTGGTCATTAGGTTTTTAATGGCCTGCAGCTTAGGAACATAATTTTTTGTTTCTGCTGGTAAGTCTAGGCTTTCATAATCTGTAGGTAAGCCAAGCTTGCGGTTACGCTCTATGGCACGCCCAACTGTGCCTTCGCCGGCATTGTATGCGGCTAGCGCTAAATCCCATGCGCCAAACATGTTATAAAGTTTTTGCAAATAAGTTAGCGCTGCGTCAGTGGCAAAAGTGACGTTGCGTCTATTATCTACCCACCAGTTTTGTTTAAGCCCGAAGTGTTTGCCTGTAGCGGGTACAAACTGCCATATGCCAGAAGCGCTACTTGTTGAGTTAGCTTGTGGGTTATAGGCACTTTCTATCATCGGCAATAATGCGATTTCAGTTGGCATACCTCGTTTTTCTACTTCTTCAACAATATGGAATAAGTACTTTTGGCTACGCTCAACCATACGTTTTATGTATTCAGGGCGTGAGCTATACCACTCTTCATGCCGTGCAACTAAGCTGGATGTACTGTCTGGTATTGCATAGCCATTTCGTATGCGTTGCCATAAGTCATCGTTATTTACCGCTACAGCTTCTTGCGTATCGGTAATGTCAGTATGAAGTTCGGTATCAAATGTGTCGCCTAAACGATTCCCACCTAATTTTTTGGTAGTAGCTTTGTCACTCGTGGATTTGTCAATTACGCCTAGGTCTCTAGGTGCAGGTTTGTAGCCGTCATCAGAATAGATGATGATTTCTTCGCCCATGACATTGGTATCTGCATATGCGGATAAGTTAGACATGGCGGTTGAAACAGCCATTAATGCTGAGCAAATTAGCTTGTTTGAAAGTTTGATAAGAATTCTCGAGGTATTGCGGAGTAGGTTGTAGTTGAAATGACGTTTGAGTAAAAGGTTTAGGTGAAACATGAAAACGCTCAAAGTCAGAAAGTTGCGAAATGTTAACAAAATATGACGTTTAAAGTCAAGTTAATTATTATTAAAATTAACTTTAATAATATGACTTATCTATTTGATTAATAATGATTTCTAAGTTCTCTTAATTTGCTGAAAGTTTCAATTTCACTTGCACTTGTCAATTGAATAGACGATTGAATTTCTTGATAACTGCAACGCAAAAAAGGATTGGTTGCCAACTCTAATTCGATGGTGGAAGGCAAGCTGGGAATGTTTGATTCACGCAATTTCTGCGTATTTTTATGCCGCTCAAGCAGCCTTTGATTGCTAGGTTCAAACGCTAGTGCAAAGTTAATGTTGTGCATAGTGTATTCATGAGTGCAGTACACTTTGGTGGCTTGCGGCAATCCTGCTAACTTTTGTAGTGAGTGATACATTTGTGTTGGAGTACCTTCAAATAATCGCCCACAACCTGCGCCAAATAACGTGTCGCCACAAAATAAAACCTCATGTTTGGCAGAATAATAAGCAATATGACCTAGCGTATGTCCTGGTAAATCTAAAATAGCCAACGAGAGCTTTAAGTCGCTTAAATAAACAGTGCTTTGCTCACTAATGGCTATGTGCTCAAAAACATACTGCTCCAGTGCTGGTGCATAGACAACTGCCTGTGGAAAAGCTTCAAGCAACTCTGCTACACCACCAATATGGTCATGATGGTGGTGAGTAATTAGTATGGTTGTAAGTGTGAGGTTTAAATGGCTTAAGCTTGCAATCACAGGCGCTGCATCGCCAGGGTCTACTACCGTGGCCTGAGTGCCATTATGGATAAGCCAGATATAATTATCCTTAAATGCTGGAATTGGTATAATTTGCAGATTATGATTCATACCATCTATCATTTGGCCTGTGTACTCAAATGTCAATAGCGCTTCGCTCAAATCAGCAACAACTACAGACATGGCTTGCTTCCACTGCGGGGCAATATTTACAAGCTAAAGAACAGGCTTTGTATGACCGGGCTGTAGTTGACTTGTTTGGGTTTAATGCCTTGCAAATGGGATGTGCGCAAATGGAGTTATTGCGAAACTCTCGCATACCTAATCGATTTTTGGCTTCTGAATTTGCAGTTGATACTACACAAAATCAGCTCAGCTGTAGTGACGATTTTTTGCCTTTTGCAGACGTAAGCATAGATCTGTTACTGTTGCCGCACCGGCTGGAGTTCAGTGAGCGTCCACATCAAACCTTGCGCGAAGCGGCGAGGGTTATGATGCCAGAAGGTCATCTGGTCATCTCTGGGTTTAATCAATTAAGCCTATGGGGGGCAACGGCTGGCTTTAAAAAAGCTACTTCAAATCATCTGTCCTATCCTTGGAATGGAAAATTTATAGGTTTAGCGCGCTTAAAAGATTGGCTGGCCTTACTTGGTTTTGAAGTGATTTTGGTAGAAATGTGCTGCCACATTCCACCATTTGAGCAGCACTCGTGGCACAAGCGTTTTTCGTTTTTTGATAAGGTCAGCAGTAGGCGCTGTGCTATGCTAGGCGGTGTGTATTTCGTAGTGGCTAAAAAGCGTGTGGTGGGTATGACGCCAATTAAACCAAACTGGAAGCTTTCACCTTTAAAGTCGACACTGATTCCAAGTCCAACACAGTCAAAACCCACACAAAAAGAATTATTAAAACAAAGTAATCGAAGAAAATAAAAAGTATATGAACGATAGTAAAGAAGTTGAAATTTATGCGGATGGCGCCTGTAAAGGCAATCCTGGACCAGGGGGTTGGGGCGCATGGATAAGTTATGCAGGAAACGAAAAAGAACTGTTTGGTGGGGAGTTGTTGACCACTAACAACCGTATGGAGTTAACGGCAGTTATTCGCGCGTTAGAGGCGCTCAACCAATCGTGCCATGCCAAGGTTTTTACTGACTCTGTGTATGTGCAAAAAGGCATGACGGAGTGGATTGTCGGTTGGAAAGCGCGTAACTGGCGTACGGCAGATAAAAAGCCAGTTAAAAATGACGATTTATGGCGAGCTTTGGATGTGTTGGCACAACAACACACCGTACAATGGATTTGGGTAAAAGGGCATGCTGGTAATGTAGGCAATGAACGGGCAGATATGCTGGCCAATAAAGGCGTAGAGCAGATTTTACAAGGAGCTGTAGCATAATGCGTCAAATCTTTTTAGATACAGAAACCACTGGCTTGTATCATGCGCAGG
>JANLZY010000098.1:0-8304 GCA_031359365.1 Methylotenera sp.
GTTTTTCGTGGATCAAGTTAAATTTTAAATATAATAAAAATAGTAAGCAAGTAATGCGGTTTGCCAGATAGAAATACTATATTAACTACACAAAAACTAGAGGAGTCAGCATGAGTTTAGATCTACTAAAAGGCCTTGGCGTTAAAATTCCATACAAAGCTAAATACGATAATTTTATCGGCGGGAAATTCGTAGCGCCAGTTAAAGGTGAATATTTTGATGTTATCACTCCAATTACAGGGAAACCTTATACAAAAGCAGCCCGCTCTAGCGCAGAAGATGTAGAACTGGCATTAGATGCAGCACATGCTGCTGCAGACAAATGGGCTAAAACAGCACCAAGTGAGCGCGCTAACTTAATGCTTAAAATTGCAGATCGCATGGAAGCTAATCTTGAGCTTTTAGCGACTGCTGAAACGATTGATAACGGTAAGCCAATTCGCGAAACAATGAATGCGGATATTCCGTTAGCCATTGACCACTTCCGTTATTTTGCTGGTTGTATGCGCGCGCAAGAAGGCAGCTTAAGTGAAATTGACGAAAACATGGTGGCTTACCATTTCCATGAACCTATTGGCGTGATTGGCCAAATTATTCCATGGAACTTCCCTATTCTGATGGCAGCTTGGAAACTTGCACCAGCAGTGGTTGCTGGTAACTGCGTGGTAATGAAGCCTGCAGAATTTACACCTGTTAGCTTATTGATTTTAATGGAATTAATTGCTGATATTCTACCGCCAGGCGTAATTAATGTAGTGAATGGCTATGGTCGAGAAGTGGGCGCACCGCTTGCTAACAGCCGCCGTATTGGCAAAATCGCATTTACTGGCTCTACTGTCACCGGTCGTGTTATTGCACAAGCTGCTGCTTCTAACCTGATTCCAGCAACATTAGAGTTAGGTGGTAAATCACCTAACGTATTCTTTGAAGATATTGCCGATGCTGATGATGACTTCTTTGATAAAGCGGTTGAAGGTTTGGTATTGTTTGCCTTTAACCAAGGTGAAGTGTGTACTAGTCCATCACGTGCGTTGATTCAAGAGTCTGTTTATGACAAATTCATGGAGCGTGTGTTACCACGCGTAGCTGCAATCGTACAAGGCAACCCTCTAGACCCTAACACGATGATAGGTGCGCAAGCTTCACAAGATCAATTGAATAAAATCATGTCTTATATGGATATTGGTAAACAAGAAGGTGCTGAACTGCTAATTGGTGGTCAGCGCAACATCTTAAAAGGTGAGTTTGCTGAAGGTTATTATGTACAACCAACACTCCTTAAGGGCCATAACAAAATGCGCGTGTTCCAAGAAGAGATTTTTGGCCCAGTGTTAGCTGTAACAACCTTTAAAGACGAGGCTGAAGCGCTTGCAATTGCTAATGACACTGTATTTGGTCTTGGTTCTGGTGTTTGGACACGTGATGGCAGCCGTGCTTACCGCATGGGTCGTGGTATTAAAGCGGGTCGTGTGTGGACTAACTGCTACCATGCCTATCCTGCGCATGCAGCATTTGGTGGTTACAAAGAATCTGGTATCGGCCGTGAAACTCACAAAATGATGCTAGACCACTACCAACAAACTAAAAACTTGTTAGTAAGTTATAGCCCTAAAAAACTTGGCTTTTTCTAAACTTGAGTTAAGAAAACACTAAGTGTAGTATTAAGAGGCGGCTTTAACCGCCTCTTATTTTTTGTTCTGGAGATCAAGATGGCTGAACGTGTATCTGCAACCCCTGCCGCTATTGAGCTGATTCATAAGCTAACGGCTCAGCATGGCCCAATTCTTTTTTTGCAATCTGGCGGATGTTGCGAGGGCAGCGTACCACTATGCATGCCAGCCAATGAATTTAAACCTGGCGCGTCAGATGTTATTGTGGGCGAGGTTGAAGGCGCAACCTTCTACATGGGACACAACCATTTTCAGTTTTCAGAGAATATGCATACCATATTAGATGCAATGCCTGGCTCTAGTGGCTCATTTTCATTAGATTGCGGTTCAGGAATGGCGTTTATTACGCGTGGACGTTTGTTTACTGACGAAGAGTTAGAAACGCTGCAACCAGTCAAAACGTTTGGGTTAAATTAACAACTTTTATTTAAGCATCTCATTACCGAAAAATCTGTTCTACTCAAATAACTCAGGCTTAGCAACACCATAGCCTTGTGCATAATCCACACCAATCTCTTTGAGAGTATTGATTATTTCGTCATTTTTGGCGAATTCAGCAATAGTGTGTAAGCCCATTAAACGACTCACATTGTTAATTGACTCAACCATCGCACGATCTATCTTATTTTTCACAATAGCTTTAACAAACATACCATCAATCTTAAGAAAATCAACTCCAAGATTTTTAAGATATGCAAAAGAAGACAAACCACTGCCAAAGTCATCAAGCGAGAAGCGACAGCCAATCTGACGTAAAGCATGCATAAATTGTCGTGCCTTATTCAAATTTGCAATGACAGAGGTTTCAGTAATTTCAAAGAAAATTTGACTGATATCGACTTTGTGAAGTTTAATCTGTTCAATCAAATACTCTAAAAAGCCAACTGAACCTCCCCTAATAATCAAAGTACCACGACTGATATTTTTATTAGCGCCAAGTTGAATATGCATAGCCGCCAAGATACAAAGCCCATCTGGCGCCCAAATAAATTCAGCCATATGGTCTTTAGAAGAGTTTAAAAAGATACCGCCTTTACTCGCCGCTTGTTCAAGTTATTTTGGAATAGGCCATGGCTGATCATTTATAAAATCAAACCCGCGTTTATAGACAGCAGAGCCTTCTGAGTTAACGAGCATCTGGCTGTGCTGCATACTGTTCCAGGTATTGGTATTGCGCCACATGCTGATAGGTATCATCCCAATGCGCATATTCACTTACGATGCTTTCTAACTGCTGAGATTACTCATTCAATAGCGTAACTGCACTATTGACCTGAATTAAAGTTTATTTGATTCTAACTTTGCATAGCAATCCAGCAATACTGTTCGCGCGACCGTAAACAGTATCGTAAACAGCAACACCATACCTACCGCCACGACTAACAGCATCTTGGCACGTAATCCCGTAAAGTGTTTTTCTGCCATGTAGTTTACCAAGAGTATTTATGATTGGACTATTGAAACTAGCCAATGCTAATGAAGTCATGCAACAATTGGTTCTAGGCGACCAATTTTAGTGGGCAGCGCGATTAAAATCCTAAGCTATCTAACAAATCATCCACTTGCTCTTGGCTTGCCACTACATCTACTGCGGTTGGATCAATCTGCGGACCATTCATTAACGTGGCTTTGTCATCGACTTCTTTTTTAGTCGGAGTTGGAGAGAAGTCTATTAGCACTTGTACCAATTGCTTCTCTAAATCTTGAGCCAATCCTGTGATTTTCTTGATGACTTGTCCTGTCAAATCCTGAAAATCTTGCGCCATCATAATATCCATCAACAAAGCTTTGGTTTCAGCGGTATTTTTAGCAGTCAACGCTAAAAATTCCAAAGTTTCATCGGCGATGGCGTTATATTCGCTTTTTAATGAAGGCTTTTCTAATGCTTCTTTCCAACTCTTCTCTAGCGATGCTGCGCCATTGGCCAATTCAGTTTGCAGTGGCGTTGCTAAGTCAGTAGCATTCAAAACGCGCTCTGCAGCTTGTTCTGTCATGCGTGACACATAAGCTAAACGGTCACGTGCATCTGGAATGTCTTGTGCAACTTGCTCAAGAATTTTATCTAAACCCAAACCACTTAAACTGTCATGCAATAGCCTAGTCACATGACCAATGCGATTCAGCATCTCGTCACCTTGGTTAGCTACTGGCATGGGTTCAACATGTGTTGCTTGCTGTTGTAAAGGCTCGCTATTCATCACTAAGCCCCTGCTTTCTCAAGCTTCTCAAATATTTTAGATAACTTCTCGTCCAAGGTTGCTGCTGTAAACGGTTTAACCACATAACCATTGGCTCCTGCTTGTGCAGCGGCAATAATATTTTCTTTTTTAGCTTCAGCCGTCACCATTAATACTGGCAAATGCTTCAATTCAGGGTCGGCGCGAATGTTTTGTAGCATGGTCAAGCCATCCATATTCGGCATATTCCAATCCGACACCACAAACTCGAATCCGCCACCCTTAAGTTTGCTAAGACCTACTGCACCATCTTCAGCCTCATCTACATTGGTGTAACCAAGCTCTTTTAATAAATTTCTGACGATCCTGCGCATGGTTGAGAAATCATCCACCACAAGAAACTTTGTATTTAGGTTGGCCATGCATTACTCCATTAAAAATAGTCGTTCATAGAATTCGAAATCAGCTTCAAATACATTAAATGACTTATTCTGATTCTTTCTGTGTTAATTATCACTTACTTTACTTTAAGTTTTATTCAAGATTAGCGACACAAAAGTGACGCTTTTCCTAATTACACACGAAGCGCGCGTGAGCTGTTCGCCATGAGGTAATTCAATACCAGCTTGGGTAAGTCATTCAAATGTGCCACTTCATCTACACCGCCATGCGCCACGGCCTCTTTAGGCATGCCATAAACCACGCAACTTTCTTCATTTTGAGCAAAATTGTAGGCGCCTGCCTCTCTCATTTTAGCCATACCAACCGCACCGTCTTTGCCCATGCCAGTTAAAATCACGCCAATAACGTTCTTACCTGCATATTCTGCAGCAGATTCAAATAACACATCGACAGATGGCTTGTGTCGATTGACTGGTGCTTCATCACTAAGCTGCGTGACATAATTTGCGCCACTTCTAGCTAACAGCAGGTGTTTATCACCCGGTGCAATATAAGCATGGCCAGGCAAGATACGCTCACCGCCTGCCGCCTCTTTCACTGAAATCTGGCATAGCGAATCTAAGCGATTTGCAAATGACTTGGTAAAGCCAGCGGGCATATGCTGTGTAATTAAAATACCAGGGCAGTCTGATGGCATTTGTAATAGAAACGATTTAATCGCCTCCGTTCCGCCTGTAGAGGCACCTATAATCAATAACTTCTCACTGCTGATTAATGGATTACGCAAAGGCGCCGGGGGTGCACCGCTGCTTTGAGTCGTAGCATTACGTTGTAATGTCGAGATTCTTGCTTGGGAAGCAGCACGAATCTTATCCGCAATAATATCGGTATATTCACGCATACCTTCTGAAATAGACATTTTAGGCTTGGTCACAAAATCTATTGCGCCAAGCTCAAGTGCGCGCATGGTGATTTCTGAACCACGTTCAGTTAATGTAGACACCATCACCACTGGCATTGGGCGTAGACGCATCAACTTTTCTAAAAAGTCCAAGCCATCCATCTTTGGCATTTCCACATCCAAGGTCAGCACATCTGGATTCAACTGCTTAATCATTTCACGTGCAATAATTGGATCAGGTGCAGCGCCCACAACTTCCATATCACGTTGACTATTGATAATCTCAGTGAGTAGACTACGAATTAATGCGGAATCATCAATGACTAGTACTCTAATTTTCATGTTATTTTCTCTTCTTGATTTAGAAGTTTTTCTTATAAAATTAAATCATCAAAACAAATCAATTTCACCGCCCACATCAGCCACTTTAAGCTTGCTTGCATAAGCCTCTTCGCGCTGGACTAATGTATCGTTGTGCATATTTTTAAGCTTTTTAACTAGCACTCTGCCAGTTTTTGGAAAGTAATAAACTTTTCTTGGATAAATATCCAGCAAGTCTTCGCTAGTCACTCGAATACGCTCTTCTTTTAAGAATTTACGTACAAAGACTGCGTTACGATCACCCACATTCATAGTGGTAAAACTTTTCAGCACGTTACCGCCACCAAAAATCTTTGCTTCTAAGTTCTCTCTACGGGCGCCATTGCGCAATAATTGATTAATTAACACTTCCATGGCATAGGTGCCATATCGCATAGATTCTGAAACAGGGCTGTCTTTATCAGCTGCGGCACTATCAGGCAGCATAAAATGATTCATGCCGCCAATACCAGAGATGCTGTCACGTATGCAGGCTGATACACAAGAACCCAATACCGTGACTATGACCATATCTTTATCGGTGTAGTAGTATTCACCAGGCGATATTTTGGCTGCGTTACAATCAAAAGTGCGGTCGAAATAGAGTGTGGTAGAAATTTCTTCTTGTAGCATACTCATACAATTCTTTCTTTTACCTGATTTGAAGTACGTTTAATCGTTTTGCCATCGCGTAATTCATACACGGTTTTGCCACGCAGATGAAAATCGTTAGACACGTACAGAAAGTTCTCTGAATGCCCTGCGAACAAGATCGCATGTGGCTTCATTAATGGTACAAAATGACTCAAAATTTTGGTTTGAGTTGGTTTATCAAAATAAATCATCACGTTTCTGCAAAAAATAGCATCGAACGGCTCACCTAAAGTCCATTGCTCATCGAGCAAATTCAACTGCTCGAAAGTAATTAAGCTACGTAGCTCATTCCGCACACGAACTAAGCCTTCTTGCGCGCCGGTGCCTTTTTGAAAAAACTGTTTACGACGTTCATCCGACAGTTTGCTCACCCGCTCGTACGGATAAACGCCACGTGAAGCGGTAGCAAGCACATTGGTATCGATGTCGGTTGCAATGATTTCTACCGGTGGTTTCATTGTGCCAAACGCCTCGCAGGCTGTCATCGCAATGGTATAAGGCTCTTCACCAGTTGAAGCTGCAGAGCACCAAATACGAATAGGTTTTTTGAGACTAACTAAATGTTCGGCAAGAATAGGAAAGTGATGTTCTTCACGAAAAAAAGAAGTGAGATTTGTTGTGAGTGCGTTGGTGAAAGCTTCCCACTCTTCTGGGTTATTTTCATTTTCAAGATTATCAAGATACGTTTTAAATGAATCGAAGCCGACTGTGCGTAATCTGCGGCCAATGCGACTATAGACCATGTCTGACTTAGCTTCTGAAAGTGAAATGCCTGCATGCTGATAAATGAGTTTACGCACTCGACTAAAATCATTGTTAGTAAAGTCAAATTCGCGATCATTCTGCATTTCTTTAGTCGATTTTTCTTTTAGCATCACAAACTTTCGTTAAATTTAGAGCAAACCTAGCCCCCTGCATGGCAAGTAATATAGTCACTTGCCATACATTGAGTAGGCTTTATCAATGGCTAACTTACGTCTATTTTATGTAGATGACTTACGACCACGCATCTCATTTAACGCAACATCCGCGATGTCGACTTCTGGTTCTTTTGCAATATTTGGGTTACGACCTTTCATTTGATCGATTGCAAGTGCGCTTAAAGCATCAGCTGCGCGTCTATTGCGCTCTTCTTTACTTTTTGCTGCAAAAGGATGTGCTGACTCTTTATATATTTTTAATAATTCAGCGGCCTTAGGCTCACGGTTTACAGCATTTTTAATTGCCATTTTAGTCGCTTCATAATTCCAATCTTGAATACGATCGTCCATGTCTGCAGTTTGATCAATAAACACACCAATACAGATAAACACGTCATCAGCTTCTTCTACTGGAATCGTGCCATCAGCTACACAATCCATCACAGCCATTGAAATACCACGCTGTGCTGGGCCAAACATTTGCATAGACTGTTTAGTATTTCTTAAGGTAACTTTGTTAAACATAACCGTATTTGGTTTCACCATCAGGTTAGGTGCAACAATGGCTAGTAAGCCATTTACACCCTCTTTTTGGTCAGTTAATGTGCGACAAAAAGCATCTTCTGCAGGGCTGCCACGAGGGCCAATAATCAAATCAATATGTGCTACATTTTTAAGATCTAAACCACTACCATCTGGACGATCTTCAATCACTAACGCTTCACCAATTAAAACACGGTCAATTACAGCCATTTTTATTCTCCTGAATATAAAATTATTACTGCTCAAATTCGGCATTGCAGAAAGTCGTTGCCATCTATTTATTCCAATTGAGCTAAAACTGCAATATTGCAGTACGCCCAAACTTCATTATATAAGTTAAGCAAATGAGTTGAGTTGCTTACATTTTTTATTATGAAGATTTGTTAATGAGTAGTATCTTTGGAATAAACAGGTAAAAACCATTTAAATCTATTACCTCTAACCATCTCAATACAAACGATTAAACAAGTTAAATTAAAATCAAATAATGACAAATATAACAATACTCCGCATGAATAAACAATCACACAAATAAAAAAAGCCTGATAAAAATCAGGCTTTTTAGGTAAGATAATTTGCGTAGTTAGCAATATGTAAATGGTGTATTGCCAAAGATTAATCACATAAAAAAAAGGGCAGAAATCTGCCCTTTTCACTTATTGCCTATTTTTTAGATT
>JANLZY010000373.1:0-11537 GCA_031359365.1 Methylotenera sp.
TGGCCCAGCATCTCTATCTAGCCTAGTTGCACCGCCGTGTGTATCAGCACAGGCGTCTTCACAGTAGTTGCAACGCACACAGAGTGATTCATCTATCAGCAGTACGTCAGTCGCTTCACCCACACCCTGTTGAATCAGGAATGAGATGAGGTTTGAAGGTGTTGATTGATTGCCTAATGAGCCCGGATTGTCGGTGGTTTCAAGCTGTTGGCGTTTTTCCTGATCTTGCAAATGTTTTAAGTAGCGTGCGTCTAACTCACTGCGAATTTCTGGATTGCGCGCGATAATATCATTCATGCGACCAGCGTCAATTAACACTGCCTCCGTTGCAACCGCCGCTCGCACCGTGGCGTAGCGTGGTTCGCCTGAAACTAAAGACATTTCGCCTACATAATTACCCGCAGCTACGTAGAAAAGCACAACCTCGCGACCACCTATCATGCGCGAAACAGTGACTGAGCCACTTTGAATCAAATAGAGTCCATCGGCCTGATCACCTTCATGGAATAACTCTTCACCCGCGGCATAGCTTTTGAGCGTGGCATGACTCGCTAAATTATTCAGGTCATCTTCACTAAGCGTGAGGCCAATACACACATGCACGACCCACTTAATCGCCACTTCGTTGAGTACACGGCGCATCGACTGCACTGAATCAACCAGTTTTTGCATGACGCGTCTTGGCGTTTCAATCAGTACGGATTTAGTACGCGCACGCACCGTGCCGGCTCTGCGGCGACCAGATACCAGCGCCATTTCACCAAAGAATTGACCCGTTGTAAGTGTGGCGTCTGGTATATCATCTTCATCAATTAATACATCTAAATCGCCTTCGATGATGAAGAAAAAAGTAGTGCTGTAATCATTACGTTTAAAGATAATATCGCCAGGCTCGGGCTGTAAGATATTGCTTTGCAGTACTAACTCGCGTAGCTGCAAGGTCGTTAACATTTTTAATAGTGGAACGCTTTTGCGTATTTTTTCCAACACGTCATCTACGCCGCGGTCGTTGCAAAAACTTGCAAACTTATCACGCAGTAACGCGGTATCAGCAGGCTCTACAGGGTTGCCTAAGATGTACTCAATGACTTCATAGCCTTGATTAATACCTTGCTTGATGAGCGGGTAACCAGCAAGTGCGCCTATGATATAAAGTCCAGGTACGCTAGATTCGTAATGTGATGATAATAACGGTAGTGCCGCAAGGTCATCCGTCGGAAAGCCTACGCCAAAGCCTTCAAGCAGCGGTCGTGAGGGCAGGGCGCCAAGACGTGCAATCACTCGGTGGCATGGAATGCGCTCAATGCCATTTGGAGTGTTGGCAACCACGGTAATAGGAAACTCACCTTTGGTATTGACTTCAATCGCTTGCGGTCGGGTTTCTAGTAACCAATCTAAAGCGCCTCTTTTGCGTGCTTCTGTCAGTTGGCTAAGATTGCTTTCCTTACAATTACTAAAGTCGTCAGCACGGTTGAGAATGATAATCTGGTTGCGCCCAGTCAGCGCTAGCGCATTTTCCACGCCACTATCACCACCACCAATGACCACGATGGTTTCGTCCTGATAGGCTTGTGGGTCATCTAGTTGATATTGCACTTGCGGTACATCGCCACCTGGAATTTGTAACTGACGTAAATTGCCTTGAACACCAATGGCAAGCACCACATGGTCTGCAGTGATTTGGCTACCATCAGCGAGTTCTAATTCCAGCCATTTTTCACGGCGGTATATGCCTGTCACTTTGCTACCGTAACGAATATTCAAGTTGTAATCAATAATCGTCTTTTCCCAAGTATCCAGCACAGTTTCGCGCAAAGAAGCGGTGAACGGTAAAGGGCTGCGAATAGGTAGGGCGCGTGGCTCAGACATGACAAGTTTGCCACGAAGATAACTGCGGATGGTACTGGCTGGCTCTTGTTCAGCTTCGAGCAGTAAGTAGGATAGTTTCTGCTCAGTAGCACGCACGGCCGCAGATAAGCCGCTAGGACCAGAGCCGATAATAATGGTATTGAAATGTTCTAACATTGGGACTTGCTTGCTAATTACGTTTTTGGGCATTTTGCGGCGACCAAAATTAAAGTCTTAGAGTACGTCTGACTGATATACGCTATTGTACGGAAACTTAGCTTGATTATGACAAATCCATTCTGAAATTTTCACATGATTTATTTAAATCAAAAACCGAACCATTAAGCAATATTCATCAAGCTAGAAGTTGGTAGTTGAGTTAAGAAACGGTAATATTCTATTGTTTGAATGTTACATTTTAGTAAAACTTTTACTAAAAACTGATGCATAGATAGTGTCATATATGCCGCTATAAGTCAAAATTTGCAGGCTGGTTTTAAGCCATGCTAGTTGATTATTCTTAATAGTAACTACACATCTTTTCGACTTCATTTTTTGATCCCATAATGACGGGAACTCTCTGGTGAAGCCCGCTAGGTTTGATATTCACAATTCTCTGACGCCCGCTGGAAGATAGCCCGCCAGCTTGTTCAATAATAAAGCTCATTGGGTTCGCTTCATACATTAAGCGTAATTTCCCGCCTTTATCTTTTAGCTTGCTATCTACTGGATACATGAAAATACCGCCGCGTATTAAAATGCGATGCACCTCGGCCACCATAGAGGCAACCCAACGCATATTGAATTGCTTGCCTCGTGGACCATCCACCCCCTTTAAGCAATCTTCAATATAGTTTTTAACCGGTGCTTCCCATGATTTCTGGTTAGACATGTTGATTGCAAATTCATGCGTATCTTCAGGAACACGCATATTGAGGTGTGTCAGATAAAACTCACCCACATCGTTATCTAGCGTAAAACCATTCACGCCAAAGCCAGTAGTAATCACCAGCATTGTTGAAGAGCCATAGAGCGCATACCCCGAGCATACTTGTGTGATACCCGATTGCAGATAATCTTTTATTTTAGGGTTCTCTACGCCCTCTGGGCAACGCAGGATAGAGAAGATTGTTCCTACCGATATGTTCACATTCACGTTAGAAGAGCCATCTAGTGGGTCAAATAACAGCAAGTATTTGCCGCTTTTACGAAGATTAACTGGAATTTCGTAAGGCGCATCCATCTCTTCTGAAGCCATTCCAGCGTAATACCCAGCAACCTGATTCACTTCAATAAAAATGTCGTTAGTAATCACATCAAGCTGCTTCTGTGTTTCACCTTGAATATTTTCAGATTCAAGGCTGCCCATCACGCCGTTTAAGGCGCCTTTGCAAACGGCTCTGGATATTGATTTACAAGCAGTGGCAATGTCATTCAATAGCAGTACAAATTCGTCATCATGAATGCTGCGTAAACGCTGCTCGTCCAGCAAAAATTGTGAAAGTGTTTGTTTTTCCATGTCGGTAGCCTTTTAAATTGAGTCTTTTTATCACTAGTTATGCGCTACCACCAACCCTCGAACTGCAAGCCTATCGTAGCACCGTGATTGGAGCCACCGAATGCACTAGTTGGTGCCAACGAGGCAACTGCATAATCACCAGACCCAATTGCAGCAATACTTGCAGCATCGTTCCATTGTGCATAGGTACAGAAGAAACGTAGTTCAGGACGCGACCAGAAGTTACTTGCAATTGCCCAAGATGGAGCAATAGTGAGTTTGGTTAATCTGCGAGTATCTCCACCTGACGGCGTTACCCAGTCCTGACCTAGCTCAGCTTGCATTTTAAAATGCTCGGTCACGCCATAACTTACGCGCCCACCCATCGATGTCCAAGTTTGGTCGCCAGCATTTGAGGTGTCTTTTTGGTAAACCGCTGTCAACAAACCGCCAAGTTTTGGTGTGATTTGTGCATACAAACCATCAACAATACGAAAACGTTTTACATCAGAGCCATTATCGATAGAGCCTGTGCCGCCTAAACCGACGCCTGGACCAACGCCATATTGCACGGCTAGCTTGTTATTGCCATCACCCATGATATTAATTTGTCTGTGTTGAACTGTGACTGCCCAACCATCATCGCCTGTAGTTGTGTGGCTGCTTTTTGGGATAATGCTAAGACCAAACTCCAATTGACCATCTGGATTAACATCAAGTCCACGAAGCTGAATATCGTGTCTAGTCGTTAAATATTTTTGGTCTTTATTATCATCTCGAAACAAGGCATAGCTTAGCTTTAGCTTGCCAATACTCACATCTTCAATACCAGCACCAAGGCCTTGAGGATTCCAGTAAAAGAAGTCATTGATATGCACGTCTTCACGCTTATAGTAGCGACGACCTGCCCAAAGATTACCCCCATTTAATGCTGGCGCTTTGTCCCAACTCATATAAAACTGTGCAAAGCGAAAGTCAGTATTAGTGTCATCCAGCATTTTTTTACTCGTTAGCGGCATATATGCACTTAGCATGACATGGGCATTTAGGGCAGAGTCATTTGAGAACTTATTCAACTCTTGACCCATCATTAGTTCCGCATAAACCTCACATTCGTTACCCATTCTGTACTTAGCTGCTGCGCCTGCCAATTTAAAACATGCGGCAGAGCTACCTTCAGTATTGACGCCACTTTCAGCGCGAATGTAAGGTGAAAAATCTAGTGCTGATGCATTATTTGAGGCAAGCACTAACCCTACAGCTGCTATGCAGCTGAAAAAATATTTAATCATGATGTTAATTCCTGTTTATTTAGTTTTAAACATTGAAGTGTTTTTCATGCAAGTTTTAAGCGACAGTAACTTGAGAAATAGGCTTCTTAAATAGAACGAGTAATAGAGTCGTCAGCAATGTGCCCGAGACAATCGCGGCGATATACGCTAGTAATGGGCTCACTGCGTTAGGAATGGCGAGAACAAAAATTCCGCCGTGGGGTGCATGTAGTTCACAGCCAAAGTACATGGACATTGCACCAGTTAAAGCCGCCCCAGCTACGCATGATGGAATGACGCGTAATGGGTCGTTTGCAGCAAATGGAATTGCACCTTCGGTAATGAACGATAGACCTAATACAGCGGAGGCTTTTCCTGCAATCTGCTCATCTGGTGTAAATCTATTTTTAGCTACAAAGGTAGCCAAACCAAGCGCCAGCGGAGGTACCATGCCAGCTGCCATCACCGCAGCCATCGGTAAGAAGGTATTACTTGCAAGCAAACCAACACCAAAGGTATACGCCGCTTTATTGACTGGGCCACCCATGTCGACCGCCATCATGCCACCTAATAAAAGACCGAGTAATACCGCGTTAGCTGAACCAATGTTTTTCAGAAAGCTGGTAAGGCCATCCATAATCGCTTTTGCTGGCTCGCCCACTACATAAATCATGAACAGACCAACTAGCAACGTTGATAACAGCGGGATAATCAATACAGGTTTTAGTCCTTCAAAATGCACTGGCAGTTTGATGTTGTCGCGCATCCAAAGCGCTACATAACCTGCAAAAAATCCCGCTAGAATTCCACCTAAAAAGCCTGCTTGTAACTGACTAGCTAACATGCCACCAATCAAACCTGGCGCTAAGCCTGGACGATCTGCAATCGAGTAAGCAATGAACCCTGCAAGCACTGGAATCATCAAAGCGAATGCTGCGCCGCCACCAATACTCATCAATGACGCGGCTAAGGTACCTTTCTCTTTGAAGGCTTCGATACCAAACACAAACGAGAGCGCAATGATTAAGCCGCCAGCCACAACCAATGGCAACATATAAGAAACACCCGTTAATAAGTGTTTGTAAACACCGCTAGCTTTTTGTGTGCTTTTGGCGGGTGCGGTAGCAGTTGTTTGTGCTGTTTGTTTAGGCGCATAAAAAGCTTCCTGCATGACTTTGTCGGTTTCTTTTAATGCACGTCCAACTGAAGTTTTATAGAGTGATTTACCTGCAAAGCGAGCAGTATCAACATGTGTGTCTGCACCAATCACTACGACATCGGCTTCGGCAATCTCTTCATCAGTTAATTGATTTTTAGCGCCAACTGAGCCTTGTGTTTCAACGCGAATATCGCAGTTGTTCGCTTTTGCCCATTTCTTCAAAGCCTCTGCAGCCATAAAAGTGTGTGCTATACCAGTGGGGCAAGCAGTGATAGCCACAATTTTTTTACGGTCTGCTGAATTGTTTTCAACTTCAAGTATCGGCGCTTCTGTAGCCGTTTGCACAGCTTGAGTTTTAATTAAATCAAGCGCAGCATCTAATACTTGTTCGGTATCTCTAATAGCATCACTCGTGCTGATTGCATATATTACTTTACCTGCGAATCGGCTCATTTCAAGATGAACATCCGACGCAATAATCACGACCTGTGCTGATTGAATCTCCTCGTCGCTTAGCGTGTTTTGACCGCCAGTTGCGCCTCGTGTCTCAACCCGTATGTTGTGTCCCATTGCAATTGCGGTTTTCTTTAATGCTTCTGCTGCCATGTAGGTATGCGCAATGCCTGTGGGGCATGCTGTTAACGCGATAATATTAGCCATTTTGCTTCTCCATTGAACATTAAAAGCGGGATAGTTCTAACCGACTATTTTCCGCACACTGATTTGTTGCATATAGGATTCGAGCACTTGAGTTTCTGCCAGTTTAGGACCGAGTTGGGTCAAAGCACCCATCGCAGTTGCTGTTGATAATCTGGCACAATCTTCTAGTGAAAATCCCCTTATTTTGGCCGCTATAAATCCAGCAACCATTGCATCACCCGCACCAACCGTACTTTTTACGTCAATCGGTGGCGGTACAGCTATTACAGATTCTGTGCCACTCACAAACAGGGCACCTTGCTTACCCATTGAAACAATCACATACTCAATATCTTGATTCACTAAACTTCTTGCGGCCTCTACAACTTCTTGTTCGCTAGTTAAACTTCTGCCAAGTAGCTCTTCAAGCTCAGTAATATTTGGCTTGATCGCGTATGGTGCTTCACCAAGCGCATCACGCAGAGCATCACCACTTGTATCAAGCACAACATACTTACCAGCAGCTTTTAAATATTTCAGCACAGCGCTGTAAAACTCTGTAGGAACGCCATTTGGAAGGCTACCTGACAATACAAACCAATCATGATCAAACACTAGGTTGTGAATTTTCTTTTTTAAATCAGTGAGATCTTGCTCAGTTGGCGCTGGTCCTGGGTAGTTAATATCGGTGATGGTTTTTTGTAGTTCATCGATAATCTTAACGTTAACTCTAGTTTTGCCAGGAATGCGAACAAAGCTATCAGCCATATTTTTTTGATGAAAAAGTTTCTCAAAAATTGAGGTGTTTTCCATTCCAAGAAAGCCTGTCACAGAGGTGTTAAAGCCTAAGTCCGCTAGAAAAGAGGCGACATTCACGCCTTTCCCACCTGGGTCAGATTGCTCCCAGTTCACACGATTTACTTCTCCTGCAGTGAAGTTTGGAATTGCTACACTTTTATCAATTGCAGGGTTCAAAGTAATTGTTGCTATGTTGCTTAATTGCACCATTTCGGTCTCCATATATGCTGTACTTAATATTGAATACAAGCCTGATTAAAGTGCACGAACTTCTGCCGCTGTAGAGCAAGCCAACGCTCGTTTGGCTAAAGCAACACTCTCGGTGTATGACATCTTTCTTACTTTGGCTTTTACCGCAGCCACACTAGGAATGCTCATACTGAGTTCAGTCACGCCTAGCCCAGTTAAAATAGCTGCACCTTTTGGGTCGCCCGCAATCCCGCCGCAAACGCCTACCCAAATACCAGCTGATTTTGCGGCTTTTACTGTGAGATCTATCATGCGTAGCACCGCTGGGTGTAATGCATCAGCTTGACGAGATAAACTAGGATGCAACCTATCCATCGCTAGTACATATTGCGTGAGGTCATTCGTGCCCACTGAGAAAAAGTCGGCATGACGCGCTAGCTCAGGTGCCATCAGCACTGCGGATGGCACTTCTATCATGATGCCGATTTCAATTGGGTTGGCATTCATCTCTTTACGTGTTTCTTCTGCAATAGCTTTGGCAGCTAGCAGCTCTTCAACGGTCGCAATCATAGGAAACATAATTTTGACTGGGCCTGTCATGCCAGCACGATAAATAGCGCGCAGTTGCGGCTTAAATAAATCTGGTCTGGCTAAACATAAGCGAATACCACGCACACCTAAAAATGGATTTTGCTCACTAGGGAGTGACAGATACGGCACTTCTTTGTCGCCACCGATATCAAGCGTTCTAATAATAAGCGGCAAGCCATTTAATGCTTTAGTCATCTCGCAATAGGATTTGTACTGCTCTTCTTCACTTGGTGGCTCTGAGCGCTGTAAAAATAGAAACTCAGTACGCAACAAGCCAACACCTTCTGATCCAGCGTTAACGGCTTGTTCTGCTTCGGCTGCAGCGCCAATATTGGCGACCACTTCCACACGGTGACCATCAGTAGTCATAGCTGGCTCATAACAGGCTAGATTTTCAGCCATGCGTTGAGCTTGCTGATCTTGCTGTGCGTTGCGTGCGATCACTAGATCATCTTCACTTGGGTTTAAATATAAATTACCTGTATGACCATCTAAAATACCCATGACACCATCTTGATAATTAAGTACAGCTGGGCCTGCACCAACAATGGCTGGAATATCAAGTGAACGAGCAATGATTGCTGTGTGTGAAGTTGGCCCACCAGCAGCTGTGCAAATGCCAAGTACCATTTTTGGATCCAGTTTTGCGGTATCCGAAGGAGATAAATCTTCTGCGACTAATATTGCTGGCTCGGTCATGGCAGTTGGTTCTTCTTCTAAAGCATCTGCCAGTAGGCGTAATACTCTACGCCCAATATCTGAAATATCATTGGCGCGCTCTTTTAATAAAGCATCCTCTAGACTAGCTACTTCAGCTGCGCGTTTGCTGTAGCTATCGCGCCATGCCCAGCCTGCGCTATGTCCAAGCTTAATATTACAAACTGCGGCTTCTAATAAATCGGGGTCTGATAGAAATTCTATATGAGCTAGAAAAATTGCAGCATGTGCAGCGCCACTGCGCTCTTTTACTTCATCATGTAGATTTTGTAATTGTATTTTTGCTGATGCAATAGCGTGGTTTAAGCGAGACTCCTCTATATCTGGAGATTGTGCAGTCACTGCTACAACAATTTTCTCATGGCGAAAATGGCAAATTGGTCCAATCGCAATACCAATTGAACCTGCAATACCTGCGATTGGCGGGGTTGAAAAATTCAATGCTACTTGTGAAGAGGTGACTGGTAGGGCATGTCCCGATTCAGCTTCATCTTCTAAACCTAATCTCACTGCGTCAGCTAAAGCTTTTAGCGCAGAGTCTTCATCGCTACCACTCACCATAATACGAATCGTCACGCGCTTATTAGCGCCTAACTTTAGTAGCGAAACTAGGCTTTTACCATTCGCAGTTTTACTGCCATGGCGTACACGCACTTCTGATTGAAACTGCTTGGCAATTTCTACAAATGCAGTAGCAGGGCGGGCGTGCAGGCCGCCATCACTATTTAATTCCACATCAATAGATTTTTCAAAGTCATCAACATGCACGTTGTTGTTTGTATGAGATTCGTTTGCTTGCGTATTGCTATCGCGTGACTTTGTTAAACAATCAATGATGTCCATCGCATTAGTGGTTTTTGCCAGACGCTGAATGGTTGCTGCATCATCCAAAACATCGGTTAAGTTTGCCAATAGCTCAATATGTTCATCTGACCGTGCTGCAATACCCACCACTAAGTAGACGATTTCTCCGCTATTCCATTCTACGCCTTCAGGAAACTGCGCAACGGCAATACCTGTTTGTAAAATTAACTCTCTATCTTTTGGTAGACCATGTGGAATTGCGATGCCATTGCCCAGATAAGTATTGGCTATCTTTTCGCGTTGTAGCATGCTGTCAGAATAGGCGGCTTGCATATTGCCATTGGCCACTAATAAGCTAGCAACTAATTTAATAGCCTCTGATTTGTTGCTTGCCTGCCCACGTAACTGAATGCTTTGAATACCTAACTGTATCATCACGGTCTCTCCTAATTTATTACATTAGCGAAAAGTTATTTGCGCTACTTTTATAATGAATAATGCTTAAGTGCCACTTGCAAACATCATGGTAATTTTTGCTGTTTTTGCCGCTTCAATCGCCTCTTGATTTAAGCCATGGTTCACAATCCATTTTGAAACTGCACCCAAGCTAACAATCGGCGCATAAGATTCCTGCGCCCATTTGGAGCTGTCGACTAATGCGCATACTTGCTTGCTATGTTCAATCACAGCACGCTTAACCACGGCTTCCACATGGTTTGAGTTACCCCAGCCCTGTGCTTGACTAACTCCAACAGATCCCATGAAAAACGTGTCAATATGCAGGTTGTTGATTTGTGCCAATGCAACAGGGCCAACGGTACTAAGCGCATTTTGATAAACATCACCACCAATCAACTGCACGTTATACGGCGTTTGACCAGCCAACTCAGATGCAATAGTCAGACCGTGTGTCACAATTTGTAGATGTGTGACGTTTGGCAAACCTTGTCTGATTGCACGTGCCATTTCTAGCGTTGTTGTACCCGCATCAATGTAGATTGTTTGACCGCTTTTGAGTAAAGTAGTCGCCATTCTGCCAATCGCTTGTTTTTGAATTTGCTCATACTCAAGACGTTGGGAGTAATTAACATCACTATTGAGTAAAACTGCACCGCCATGTACGCGTCTTAATAAGCCACGCTCTTCCAAAGTATGGAAATCACGACGTAACGTCATTTCAGATAGATTAAATTGCTCTGCAAGTTGCCTCGTGCGACATTCGCCACGTGCATGCAATACAGCTGTAATCATTTCTAATCTACGTTCTGCTAAGTGATCTTTCATTACTTACTCCTTAAGCCTTTAATGTTATTAATCAATACGATTTTATAAATATTTTGCTATTAAACACGTAATGATAAATGTGCGCTTTGTTTTATTTATAAACATAATCGCACATTATCGAACATGTTGCAAAATGTTTTTCACTAAAATTTAATATTTTTATAATAAATATTAAATTAATTCATTAAATCAAAAACTTGGGTAATGCATTTAAACCGTAAATTGACTAGTGAGATATTTGTAACTTTTGGGTAACGAAGTGTAAATGGCTTGTTTTGGCAAATATTAATGACAATTAGCCATGAGGTAACAAGCCTAAACAGCAGTAACTATGTTTAGGATGTGGTCAACAGAGGGCTATTTTTTGCAGGTGAGGGAAGGCAGAAAGATTAGATTTGATGCTAAGCAAAAGCAAACAACTTGAAGCCATCTTTCATGGCTTCATGGATTAATATTTTAATTTAGCGCTATTTCTCAGCAGCATTTTTTGTATCTTCATCAATATGGCGTTTGAAATACAAAGCAAACCAAACGCACATTCCTAAAATGAAGACAATAACAGCAAGGCTTTGTAGACCATAATCGGTAGAAAAAAGATTGATAAGCAATTGCATGATGAATACCCTTTCGGCTGAAATTAACAAAGCTATATTGATTAGCTTCTTGTTGTTAATATGCGCCTTAAGGGTTTCACTTACATTGATACAGGTCAAACGGCCTTAAGATTGATAAGGCTATT